>VGYW01000007.1 GCA_016872875.1 Planctomycetota bacterium
GAGTATGGCCCCCAATTCTGGTGAACCACTCCGGAGCCCCAACAGGGGCGTACTATAGCAGCCCAGGGCTTCGCCCTGGGCTTTGTCCACATCTCGGGGCCTTGTAGCCCGCCGACGCGGGCGACCCAGCCGTAGCCCAGGGCGACCGCAGGGAGCCCTGGGATCGCGCGTCCCCGCCATCCAAGCCCCCGAAGGGGGCGTTTCACGCCCATTGAATCGCCCCGCTTCGGGGGCTCTACGCTGGCGGGGCCTGTTCCCAGGGCTCCCTTCGGTCGCCCTGGGCTACGGCTCAAACGCCCCCATTCGGGGGCTAAACCCCAGCCCCCAGAAGATGTGGGCCAAGATCAGGGCGAAGCCCTCGGCTGCTATAGTGCGCTCCGTTCGGAGCTTCGGGGTCGAAGAGAACTACCAGGACTGGTGGCCATGCTCCGCGGGCTAGGGGGTGCTTCGGATGGGCAGGGCGCGTGCGAGGGCGAGGCCGGCCTGGTAGGCATCGGCCAGGGCGCTGGGGTGGCCGAGGATGTCGCCCTGGGCGTCCACGTGCTTGTAGCATAGCTCGCCGGCCCAGGGGCACTCGAGGACGTTGAAGACGGCTTTCATGGTGCGGCGTGGCCCGTCGAACATCCAGCGCTTGTCGAAGCCGCAGCAGGCGAGCCAGAGGGCGCTGCGGTGCGGGCGCGGGGGGTCGAAGAGGGGCTTGCCGAGGACGTGCTTGTGCGCCCAGAAGCACTGGCAGCGGTCAATGACGATCTTCGCCTGGGCCGACACGCCGGCGAAGAAGATCGGCGTGGCGAACACCAGGTGGTCGGCGGCCAGGAACTTGTCGTGGATGGCCTGGACGTCGTCCTGGATGAAGCAGCGTCCCGTGGCCTGGCAGCGGTTGCACTCGATGCAGGGGTGCATCTTGTGGTTGCGGAGGGGGAGGAACTCGACGGTGGCACCGCCATCGGCCGCGCCGCGGAGGGCCTCGCGCAGGAGGGTGTCGGTGTTGCCGTTCTTGCGGGGGCTTCCCGCGATGCCGAGGATGTGGGGGGACATTGGGGCTCCTGCCTGCGGTGACCAGCCGCTTCCCGCATCGTCCTCGTCCGTCGGCCTCGATTCTCCTCGCTCGCACGGAGAAGATCGAGGACGAGGACGAGGGACGAGGACGAGGACGATTGAAGAAGGGCTCCGACTTCGCGTGTTGCGGCCTGAGGTGACTTCTGCTATTATACGCGCGCGCCGGGGGCGCGCAAGGAAGGAGCAAGGAATGGCAGAGGCAGACCCTCTTCAGTACGCGATCCAGCTCGAGCGGGACGGTCAGGCGTTCTACACCCAGGCGGCGGCGGCCACGCGCAACCCGCTGGGGAGGAAGATGTTCGAGGGCCTCGCGGCGGACGAACGGCGGCACGAGGAGGTGCTCCTCGGGCTGTCGCGGGAGTCGCCGGCGGCCCTGGAAGGCGAGATGCCGAAGCGGCGCCTGGCCACGCTCTTCGCGACGGTGGGGGAGGCGCTGAGGCGGGAGCTCGACGCCGACGCGAGCGACACGGCGGCGGTGGAGAAGGCGCTGGTGATGGAGCGGGCGAGCATCGCCCACTACCGGCAGCAGGCCGAGCGCGCCGCCGGTGAGCATGCCCGCGCGCTCTACCGCAGACTCGTCGAGGAGGAGGAGCAGCACGCCGACATCCTCCAGGGCTGCCTGACGTACCTGAACAGGAGCGGGCAGTGGTTCCTGTGGGAGGAGAAGGGCCTGCTGGACGGCGGGTAGAAAGGCCAATGGGAAGGCCGGTGGACCGGTTTCGCGGAAAGGCGCAATTTGCACTTGACACGCCGGGAGAGCAATGTATAATCGCTACAGAGCAGACTATTTAGGCGTCGGCGCGCGGCGGTCCGGCGGCGCGCCCACGCTCTCGTGGGGCGCTCCGGCAAGGAGTGGCGAGCTTGGCTCCTAGAGTGGCCTGGGGCATAGACATCGGCGAGGCGGCCATCAAGGCCGTCAAGGTGCGCAGGTCCGGCGACTCCGCGGTGGTGATGGAGTACCACACGGTCCTCTGCGGGGGCCGCGCGGAGGAGGCCCAGTCGGGCGACCGCGACTTCAGGGTGAGGAACGCCCTGTCGGAGCTGCTCTACCAGGTGGACATGGGGGGCGCGCGAATCGCCGTGTCGTTGCCCGGCCGCGACGTCTTCCCACGCTTCATCCTGCTGCCGCCGGTGGAGAAGCGCCGCATCCCGGAGGTCGTCCGCTACGAGGCGCGCACCCAGATGCCCTTCCCCATCGAGGAAGTGGTGTGGGACTACCAGCCGGTCAGCGGCGTGGGCGTGCCCGGCGAGGAGCTCGAGGTCGCCTTCTTCGCGGCCAAGAAGGCCACCGTCTACAGCTTCCTGATGAACCTGCGCCTGGCGCGGCTCGTGCCGGACATGGTGGAGATTACCCCCCTCGCGCTCTACAACTTCCTGGCCTACGACCGCACCTTCGAGGCCGGCACCGTGGTGATCGACGTCGGGGCCGCCAACACCGACCTGGTGATCATAGACGGCGAGCGGTTCTGGACCCGCAGCGTGGCCATCTCGGGCAACGACATCACGCGGGCGCTCCAGGAGAAGTACCAGATTTCCTTCGAGGAGGCCGAGAACCTCAAGCAGAAGGCGGCGACCTCGAAGCAGGCCGAGAAGATCTTCGGGGCCATGCGGCCGATAGTGGACGACTTGATCGGCGAGGTGCAGCGCTCGATCGGCTACTACAAGGCCCACGCGCGCAACGTGAAGATAGACCGCGTGATCCTGCTGGGCAACTCCTTCAAGCTCCCGCAGCTCGTCGAGTACTTCCGAAAGGGCCTCGACTACGAGGTTTCAATGCTCGACACGCTTGAGAAGGTCCGGGTGTCGAGCGGGATGAACGCGGAGCGGCTCGAGGCGGAGCTGCCCAGCTACGGGGTGGCCCTGGGCCTGGCCATCCAGGCCCTCGGGCTGGGGCGGGTGAACATAGACCTCATCCCGCGCGAGCTGGTCACAGAGCGGCAGTTGCGCCAGAAGCTCCCCTATGCCGCCGCGGCGCTCTTCCTTCTCGCGCTCCCGCTGCTCGTCAACTACTACGCCGCCTCCGTGGAGATCGGCCGCTGCGCCGAGGAGATCGAACCGATCGAGAAGCAGATCAAGATTGACCAGGGCCGCCTGACGACGGAGGCGAACATCGCGAAGCTGGGAAAGACCGGGGACGACTTGGCCCCCGTCGCCCGCGTCGGGCGGGGACGGGCCGACTGGGCGCGATTCTTCGACGACCTCAACCTCGCGGTGAACCAATTGAAGCGCGAGCCGTTCCGCCTGAACTCGGTCCGCGAGCTCTCGGACGTGGAGCTCCGCGGGGGCGTGGTTGGCGGCGAGGGCCTGGGCAAGGTGGGCCTCAAGCCGCTCGAACCCAGGACACCAGGAACCATCACCATCGAGGTCCGCTTCGAGAAGGACCTGATGTTCGAGGCGGTGGAGGTCAGCCAGTTGGGCGACCTCCTCAAGGAGCGGGTCCCGCGCGTGATCAAGGTGGAGGGCCGCGAGATGACTGAGCTGAAGGGCGAGGGGGCGACAGAGAAGGCCGTGACTGGGTGGGCCTACACCTTCTGGGTGACGTATCACGCGCGCCCCGGGGAGGCCGTGGCGCCCCCTGTTGAGGCGCCCAAAGAGGCCCCGAAGGCGCCGCCTCCGAAGCGCACGGTCACGAAGAAGCCGCTGCCCACGAAGCGCGGAGGAGAGTGAGCGCGCCAGCGCGCCAGGCGGAGCAACGGGCTCCTGGCGAGCCCCGGCACTTGTTGGTGAGGAACGCCAAGTGTTAGGTCTGTTGCGCAAGCATGTCGCCTGGGTGATCGTCGGCATCGCCTTCCTGGGCGAAGTCGGCGCCATGTTCTTCGTCTTCGGCAAGCAGGGCGAGGCGCGCGCGGCGCGTGAGAACCTCGAGAAGCGCAGGGACTTCCGCGACAACCTCCAGTGGAAGATCCGCGGCGACGTCCAGCGGAAGGTCCCTGGCATTGACGAGCGGATCGATGTCCTCAAGGAACGCCGCGAGATCGCCGGGCGCGAGCTCGCCGATTGCCTCGTCTTCCTCTGGCATCAGGGCCGGGCCATCGAGGGCCTCTTCGACGCCAAGGAGCTGGCCGCCTACGACGCCCGCCCCTGGCAGGAGCTGCGAAACCTCCATGTCTTCAAGGTCGAATACCAGACCGTCTACAAGCGCGAGCTGGCCAAGCTCGAGCCCCTGATGCAGAAGATTGAGGCGGACGCTGGGATGCTGGGCTTCGCCGACACCGCGGGCGGGCTTGCCGCGGCCAACGTGACCCTTGGCGACGTCTTCGCAAAGCAGAAGGAGTTCTGGATCAGGAAAGCGATTGTCGAGGTCCTCGCAAGCTCGGACGCGGTCCTCCAGCAGCCCGTGACCCTTGGCGTGCGCGCCGGCCCCGGAGGCGTGCCGCTGCGGCACGCGGCCGCCCCCGGCGCCGGCCCAGCGCCCGTCTCGGATGCAGGGCCTTTCATCGAGCTGATCCCCCTTCAGTTGACCTTCGCCTGCGACTACACGCGCCTGCACAAGGTGCTGCGCGATTTCCTCCGCTCGCCCCTGTGTCTGCGGATCACCTCCGTCACCAACGTGGCGCGGGCCAAGCTGGTCGAGCGCCCGATGGAGGCCCCGCCGCCCCCGAAAGAGGCCCCTGGCAAGGAGGCGCCTGCCAAGGAGCCGGCCCCGAAGGGGCGGCCGGGGGCGCCCGTGGCCGCGCCGCCAGGCAAGGAGCACTTCGAGAGCGCCTCTATGGCCACCGCCCAGCAGGAGAAGCGCAAATACGTCACAGTGACCCTGCACGGCGACGTGTGCGACCTCCGCCTCGAGCTCCTCGAGGTCAAGTTCCCAAAGGCCCCCGCGTTCAGCGACAGGACGAAGGTCCTCGCCTGGTTGGCCTGGCAGCTCCAGAACCTCGAGAAGCGGGCCAAGAGCGTGCCGGCCGTCGAGGACAAGGAGCTTGGGCCTGGCGACCCCGAGCCGAAGCGGCCGGAGCTGAGCGAGGACTGGATCGCCAAGGCCATCCTGGCCGCCGAGAGGGCCGCCGGCAAGCCCGGCGACAAGGCGCCCGCCGAGGGGCCAAAGCAGATGATCATAGCCGACAAGCTCACACAGAACCGCGAATACTCCTTCGCCGACCTCGACGGAGTGAAGGAGTGGCTGGGGCGGCGCTACGACTTCGAGCATGAGAAGCTCGATGCCTACCAGAGCTTCTGGCGCCAGGTCCGCCAGCTCGTCGAGGCCGGCAAGCTCGACGACAGGACCAAGGTCGGCGTCTCGGTCGGCGACGGCGTGCTCGTGGTGTTCCGCCCGGCCGACGAGTGCGACCCCGCCCAGGTCTTCGAGGTCCAGCTCGATGCCGGCATCACGGCCAAGCTGGGCCTTCAGGTGCCCAAGTTCCGCGAGAGCCGCGACGGGGTCAAGACTGCCACGAGCTCTGTGAAGCACTAGAGCCCCTTGTCCAGGGGATTGGGTTCGTGGTGCGGGCTTCAGCCCGTAGCGTCAAGGTGGCTCCCCTTTCCTCGGGGGATTCGATGGACCTGTCTGGGATCAAAGACTTCCTGTTCCGGCACGTCGAGAAGATCGTCCTCGCCGGCGTCTTCATCTTCGTTTGCCACCAGGTCTACAAAAACCTCTTCCCTAGCGAAGAGGAGCAGCCGCGTGTTGACGGGAAGCGCCGCGACCCGGTGGCCATGCCGAGCAAGGCCATTGACGCCTCGTACTGGGCGGCCTCTGCGCCCTACGTCAACGTCCCCCGCATCGAGGCCGCAAAGTACAACTGGTTCTATCCTCCGACCGAGCGCTGGGGGCCGCCCGTGGTGCTCTTGGAGGGGGAGAAGGGGAGAGAAGAGGGGCGGCGCGCAGTCTTGGGAAAAGTGGTCGGCGTGCCGCAAGTTAGCGACCTGACGGAGGAAGAGATGAAGGAAAGGGGCCTGCCGGAGCCGCCGCCGGACCCGCCCACCCCCTGCGAGGTAAGCGTGACTGTGGAGCCCGGCAGCCCCGGGAGCCCAGAGGGCGATACACTCCTCATCAAGGGCACAAAACCAGGCAGGTGGAAGAAGATCACTGTCACCCTTGCCACCCAGGACCGGTACTGTGTGGCGGTGATGATGTATAAGTTTGGCATCAGGCCTGTGGTAACTCTGGCGCAGGCCACAATCGAGGAGATCAGGGAAGAGCCGCTCGGCACAGTGGTCATCCGCTTTACCGCAGAGGAGGGGACGATCAAGTCCGACGACGGAAAGAAGATCACCACGTATGTCGAGCCGACCTACTATGAGATCTTGTGCAAGAGCGAGTTCGATCCCCAGGAACTCGTGGTGGGGTACGTTCCGGGCCGCACCTTCAAGCCCGTCGAGGGTCCCGGGGGAGTCCAGCCGAAGGTGGGGCCGAAGGAGCTCGAAAGGCCGGGCCTACCACGGGAAGGCAGGCCGCCGACCATCCCGAGCAAGAAGGAGCCCGGCATACCGAGGAAGGGCGAAACAAAGGAAGACCCTAAAGTGATGGTCTTCCGGGACCAGAACATTGAGGCCGAGACGAAGTACACGTACAGCATTCGTAGCGTCCTTATCCCCAAAGAGGACCAGAAGCCGCTCGAGCCGGTTTCCAGCAAGCCATTCGAGTATCGGACCGATCCTCGGTTCACCTTCGCCTACGTGGGCGGGACGGCGAGCCGAGCCGTCATCCGCGTGTTCATCGGCCCTCGCGACGAAAAGGGGCGGGGAGGGAAGAGCAAGCTCTTCGAGGACATCCCCGTGGGGGGCTGGGTGGGCGAGGTGCCGAAGCAGTACAGGCCCGCGGCGCCAGAGCGCGACGCCAAGGGGGGCAAGGGTGTGGAGGCCAAGGCGGCGGCGCCCGCGCCGGCCGCTGCGGGCCTCCCCGGCGCAGGCATCGAAGGGGGCGTGGGGGGCCACGCCGATGAGGCCGCCGAGGAAGGCCCCGCCGCGCTCTTCGTCACGCGAGTCACCCTCGTCGCCATCGAGCAGAACATCATGCGCCTTGTCCCAGTGAAAGTCAGCGTTCCCCGCCCAGCAAAGGGCGGCTTTGTGGAAGTTCACACATTCCAGGACCGCCAGGACCGTCGTGTGATCCTGCTCGACCGCAAGGGCCGGCTCCACTACCTCTGGTTCGAGCCGAAGGACGTGGGCGCGGGGGTCCATGAGAAGGGCGGGAAGGAGAAATAGCCTCGGCCGGAAATGAAGAACCCTGTTGATCTTCTGGCCGCCCGAGGTTAGAATCGGTGGGACGCAGGCGCTCTGCGCCGGCGCGTGCGCGCGGCGCGGGAACGCCTCGCAAGCGAAGGCCATGTGACGAAAGGAGTACGGGCGTGGCGACGCCGACATCTCTGCGACGCTGTGGCAGGCTGAGGTGGGCCTGGCTGCTGGGGTGGAGTGCCCTGGCCTGTGGATTCGCGCTGACGCTTCTTTTCGCCGGAGCCGCGCCGGCTCTCGGCGAGGGGGCGCCGGCTGACCCCGCCAGCCTCCTCGAAAGCCAACGCGAGAAGCTCAAGGCCCAACAGGAGCAGCGGGACCGCGAGTTCCGCTCCCTCATGGAAGAGGGCCGCGCGCTCCTCGCCCACCGCGCCTACGACCAGGCCAAACGGGTGCTCGCCCGCGCCGCCAGGCTGAAGCCAGAGGATGCGGACTGCCAGCGCCTCCTCGCCCAGGCCGAAGCCGCCAGCCCCGCTCCCGCCAGCCCCGAGCAACTCCTCAAGCAGATGAAGGACGAGCAGAACGGCAAGAACGCCCACCTCCACGTCCAACTGGAGTCCAGCCTCTTCGAGGCCGGCGAGGCCCTGAAGGCGGGCGACCACGCGCGTGCCATCGCGCGGGCCGAGCGGGTGCTCGACAGCGTGGGGGTGCTCTCCGATGCCGAGCGCGCGGCGAGGCTGCGCGCGGGCGCCGACGCGATCCTCACTGCGGCCCGCGCAGCCGGCGAGAAGGCGCGGAGCGCCGAGCTCGCAGCCGTCCGCTCCGCCCACAAGGAGCGCGCCGCCCAGGACAACGCGGCCGCCGTCGAGGGCCTCAGGCGCCAGGGCTGGGCTCGCTACGACACGGGCGACGCCGAGGGCGCTCTGGCCGCCGCCGAGGAGATGCTGCGCCTCGACCCCGGCAACGACAAGGCCCGCTGGCTCCGCCAGGAGGCCCAACGCCTCGCCGACTCCCGCAACGACGTCGCCTCGCTCCGCAGCCAGCGCCGCGAAGGCGAAGGGAAGCTCCTCAAGGATCAGGTCGACTCCGAGTTCAAGGACGTTGCGAACGCCAAGGCGAAGATCATCCTGCCCGCCAACAAGGGCCGGGCGAGGGACTACTCCTCGCGCGGCGAGCACGCACTCGAGGCCTGGGAGCAGCAATACAGGGCCAAGCTGCGCCAGCCCGTCGAGTGCGAGCTCCGCAACGCCACCATCGCCGAGGCCTGCCGCTACCTCTCCGAGGCCTCAGGCTGCACGATGGTCGTTGACCCAAAGGCGGCCGAGAAGACCGAGCGGGTGAACTTCGCCAAGATGAACCTGAGCCTCGAGCATTGGCTCAACTGGGTCACCCGCGTCACGAAGACCAGTTACACGCTGCGCGACCACGCGATCCTCATCACGGCCCCAGGCGGCCTCCTCGACCAGCCCGTGACCAAGAACTACGACGTCAGCAGCCTCCTCATCCCCATCCGCTGCATCCGCACGACGTTCAGCGGCGGCACCCAGAACGACGAGCAGAGCTGGACGAACCGCGAGGTGGTCGGCTCGGCACGCCCAGTCGCCCGCCAGGAGGAGACCAAGCTGGTCGCCGAAGACGTCCTGGGCGAGGACCTGGCGCGCCTCATCCGCGGCACCGTCGCCCCCGAGACCTGGGAGGATGCCCGCAAGGAAGACGTCCTCCAGGCCCGCCAGCCCTACACCATCAGCTACCGCAACGGCCGAATCGTCGTCGTCCACGTCCCAGAAGTCCAGGACCAGATCGAGCGCCTCCTCAACGACTTCCGCAAGGCCAGGAACCTCCAGGTGCACATCTTCGCGCGCTTCCTGGTCATCCAGAACGACTTCCTGGAGCGGTTCAACCTCGACCTTGTCGGCCCCGACTTTGACCTGGCGACGAACGACCTGGGCCTGGGCGTGACGACCCTCACGCCGCCGCAGACGCCGGGGAGCACCTGGGGCTTCCTCAGCGAGCCGGCCGACCCATTCCAGCTCGGCGTCAACCCGCCGCGAAGGTCCACCATCGGCTACCTCTTCAACGACTCGCGCGTGAGCGTGGGCGGCGAGGGCGAGCTGAGCGCCTCCGGCCCACTCCAGATACGCCTGCACCACCTCGGAGGCAACGAGGTCAACGCCCTCTTCGACGCCGTCGTGAAGCGCCGCAAGGGCACCATCCTCTCCGCCCCGCGCCTGACCTGCTTCAACACCCAGCGCGCCAACTTCCAGGCCATCACCAACTTCAACTACATCCGGTCCATCAACTCCGACGGCGAGCCCGAGATCGGCAACGTGCCCGACGGCATCATCTTCGACGTCCAGCCCTTCGTCAGCTCCGACCGCCGCTACATCACCGTGGTCCTACAGCCCCAGATGCGCACGCTGCGCAACCGCGCAACGCTACAGTCGGGCGGCTTCCAATACGCCACCAGCCTCACCATCGCCCGGCAGGTCAACCTGCCCGACACCGAGCTCCGCTCCCTCGCCACCACCGTCACCATCCCCGACGGCGGCTCCATGCTCGTCGGCGGCCTCTCGGTCGTCCGCGAGCGCTCGGCCGAGGCCGGCGTCCCCTTCCTCAACTCCATCCCGCTCCTGCGCGCGATCTTCCGCGAGTGGACGACCTTCGACAGCCGCCAGAGCCTCCTCATCCTCGTCACCGCCGAACTCGTGCCCGACATCTTCGAGGAATGACCCGCACCCCCCTATGGCGGGGGTCGTGCATCTGCCTTGAATCTGTAATCTGTAATCCGGAATCTGGGATTTTCAGGAGCCCCCCCGTGAGAACGCCGTCAGCCGTCGCCCTTCGGGCACTCGCCCTCTTCCTCTGGCCTCTTGCGACCGCGGCCAGCGCGTCGGAAGGCGCGGGCGGCGAGGCCGCCCGCGAGGCCGCCGTCGCGCGCCAGCAGCGCCTCCACGAGGCCAAGGTCCTCGCCGAGCGCGGCCGCAGCCTGGCCGGCAAAGGCCAGCACGCGGAGGCGCGCGAGGCGCTCCGCGAGGCACTGCGCCTCAACCCCGACGACGCCGCGTCCCGCAAGCTCCTCGCGCAGGCCGAGGCCGCCCTCGGCATCGCCAGCGGCGAGGGCATCCTCGCACACACCCGCGAGCGCCACGCCTTCACCGCCCAGGTCATCCGCCAGCAGATTCAGCTCGACCTCTTCGAGGCCGCCAAGGCCATGGGCGAGAAGGACTACGGCAAGGCGGTCCAACAGGCCGAGCGCGCGCTCGACGCCGCAGGGCGGGTGGACGACGCCCGCAGCGCCGAGGACCTCCGCGAGCGCGCCAAGGAGCTCCTCGCCAAGGCCCGCGCCGCCAGCGCCGCAGCCGCCGACAGCCGCCGGCAGGCCGACCTCGACCGCGCAAGGACGCGCGCCGCCGCCGACAGGGCGCAGACCGCACGCGACGCCGCCGACGGACTCCGCGCCCTCAGCGCCCAGGGCAACAAGTTCCTCGATACGAAGGACTACGACAAGGCCCTGGAGATCGCGCGCGACATGCTCCGAACCGACCCCGAGAACCCCGATGCCCTGGCCCTGCGCGACAGGGCTCGGGAGGCCTCCCTCGCCTCCCTCGGCACGCGGGGCAAGAGCCGCGCGCGCCGCGAGGCCGAGAGCGGCCTCCTCGCCGCCACCGAGCGCGAGATGCAGCCCCCCAAGCCGAACACGGTCATCGAGATCGACCCTAAGCGCGCCAAGGCGCGCCCCTACGTCGAACCCCTCCAGCGCTGGGAGCTCGAATACCGCTCCAAGCTGGCCGCCCCGGTCACGATGGAGTTCAAGGACACCCCGGTGGCCGAGGCCATCGAGCAGCTCGCCAGCGTGGGCGGGGTGAACATCATCCTCGACCGCGACGCGCCCGTGGCCGATGCCCGCGTGACCATCCGCCACGCCCAGAAGATGCCCCTCGAGGCCATGCTCCGCTGGGTCGCACGCTTCGGCAACCTCCACTACTGCCTGCGCGACGGCGCCATCTTCCTCACCGGCCGCTCCGGCAGCCTCGACGCCCCGGTCACCAAGATGTACGACGTCGCCACCCTCCTCAGCGTGCCGACCACGGCCGAGCCGATGCGCATGCCCGGGCCGGTCGAGCCGGGGCCGAAGCCCTGGCAGGTCGTCGAGGCCGCCAACCCTGACCCCGAGCCCATCGGGCGCGGGTGGGTGGACTTCATCAAGACGACCATCGCCCCCGACACCTGGGAGCGCGGCGACACCCTCCAGCAGCGAACCCCCTACACCGTCCAATACCGCAACGGCCGCATCGTCGTCGTCCACGTCCCAGAAGTCCAGCGGCAGATCGAGACCCTGCTCAACGACTTCCGCAAGGCGCGCACCCTCCAGGTCCACATGCGCGGCCGCTTCATCAGCATCGAGAAGCGCTTCCTCGACTCCATCAACTTCTCGTTCAGCTACGGCAGCGGCACCCGCTTCCTCAACGACACGGTCACCAGCAACATGTCCCCGGTCACTGAGGTGCCGAGCCTGGCCGAGTTCGACAACTACGCGATCGCCGGCGGCCTCGCCATCCGGTACTCCATCCTGGACGACGACTCGCTGGTCCTGCTCCTGAAGGCCGTCATCCACGAGGGCAAGGGCACGGTGCTGGAGTCGCCCTGCCTGACCTGCTACAACACCCAGCGCGCCAACATCCAGGTGCTGCGGAACCGCAACTACGTGCGGCGGGTGGGCAGCGACTTCGTGCCTGAGATAGGCAACATCCCCGAGGGGACCATCTTCGACATCCAGCCGTTCGTGAGCGCCGACCGCCGCTACATCACCCTCGTCTGCCAGCCCCAGATGCGCACCTTCGTCTCCTTCACCACCTTCACCTACGGCACCCAGGTGGTCAACCTCGGCACCACCACAGGTGGCGTCACCACCCTCGCCACCGTAGATATGACCGTCCAGCTCCCAACCACCGTCCTCCGCTCCGTCGGCACCACGGTCACTGTGCCCAACGGCGGAACCATCCTCATGGGCGGTTTCACCAACGTGCAGGAGTATTCCGGCATCGCCACTGCCCCCTTCATCGAGGGGATTCCCCTCCTGCGCTACATCTTCCGCGCGCGCGACCACATCGAGGGGCGCCGAAGCCTCATCATGCTCATCACCGCCGAGACGGTGCCAGACATCTTCGAGGAAGAGCAGGGCTGAACCTCTGGCCGCCAAATGGGCCTTAACGATCCGGAGGGGTGGAATCGAAGGCTCGGACCAGGGCGGGTGCCTACCCGCGGCCATAGGCCCCCTGCTGTTGCAGCGCGTCGCGCCTGGCGCGGCGCGCAGCCCGAGGTACCCTTCCATGCGCGCTAAGGCGCTCGCTATCGCGTCTGTGGCCCTGCCGCTTGTCCTGGCCGTCACCGCCGGTTCGGCGTGCGCCGGGGCACCCTCCTGGGCGCGCAGGATGGCTTTCGCCAATGGCCTCGCCAAGTCCTACACCTACGAGGACCTCTCCAAGTCCGTCGTGGACAGCCTCCTCGGCGACGCCGCGATCAAAGACGAGGAGAAGGCCCGCCTCTACAAGGCCGTGGCCGAGTACTACGCGGGCCTCGCCGACCGGGCCCGCGGCAAGGACGCCCTCCAGCGCGCCACCGCCTACGTCGGCAAGGCACGCGAGTTCCTCGACAAGTATGCCGACCACCCCGCCATGAAGGGGCGGCACGCCGAGCTATTCGATGTCCGCAAGCGCGTCGTCTGGTTCATGGTCACCATCGCCAAGCTCCACGCCCGCGCCCTCGACGACCCCGAGGTCCCCAAGGCCGACCACGCGAAGCACAAGGCCGAGGCGGTGAGCAACTACAGGACCGCCATCAAGGCGTTCGAAGTCCTCGCCGCCGAGAAGAAGGCCGAGGAAGACAAGGTAAAGGCCACTAAGCCGCAGGCCAAGCAGGAAGTGGAGAAGTGGGAGCGGCGCTACAACCAGGTCCTCGCCGACCACGCCAGCGTCCGGGTCTTCGTCAACGACGCGCGCCTCGACCTCGGCAAGCTCCTCAAGAAAGCCGGCGGCAAGCCGGAAGAATGGCGGCCCCTCATCCAGGCCGCCGCCGACGACCTCAAGAAGATGCTCTACGACTTCTCGCAAGGTCAGGGCCTCGAGCAGGTCAACCTCCGCTACGCCAAGGCCATCGTCGAGCTCGGACCCGAGAAGGACGAGGAGGCCCTCGGGCGCCTCCAGGAGGTGTGGGACAACCGCGACAAGATGCTGAGCTTCAAGGCCGTCCCTTGCGAGGCCATGGTCGTCAAGGCCTCTATCCTCTTCCGCCAGAAGAAGCATGAGGAGGCAGCCGAGGCCCTCGACGAGATGATCGGCAAGCGCACCGGCGGCGGTTGGGACCCCGGCACCCTCGGCCTCGACCTCGTCGGCGCAAGGGTCACTGACATCCTCAGGAACCTCGAGGAAGGCGACGCCCCCGAGCAGTTCGACGCCAGGGCGCTCTCCGAGGCATTCCTTCTCCTGGCCGAGATACAGGCCGCACGCGCCAAGGCCTACGAGGACGCCAAGAAGCCCGGCACCGAGGTCCGCCTCCTCTACGGCAGGGCCTACGAGATCGCCGTCGGCGTCTGGGACGCCCGCATGCCCGTCGAGCCCAGGCTCCTGCGCCTCATCGAGCTCTGGCGCACCAAGGGCGGGCGCCGCACCTCGCTCGCCACCCTCAATATCATGATCGCCAAGGAGCTCAAGGACGCCGCAGCCGCCAGGGAGAGGGAGCCCGAGAAGGCCAAGGCCGCCTACACCAGAGTCGCGCGCCTCTACACCGAGGTCATCACCCGCATCAAGCCC
Organism: Planctomycetota bacterium; assembly: GCA_016872875.1. The sequence goes on from VGYW01000007.1 coordinate 13,977, forward strand.
GACGACAAGGACCAACTGCGCAAGATATGGGAGAACATCGCCGCCTCCTACTACGCGGGCGGCGACTGCCTCAGCAGCCACAGCGCCTACACCGGCATCTCGCGCTGGTTCCCCGACCCCCTCCCGCAGGCCATCTCCTACGCTCGCTCCGCAATCGCCGTCGCCCAGGCCCACCTCGAACAGCTCACCAAGGCCAAGGCCAGCCCCGCCGAGCTCGCCTTCGCAAACGCCGTCATCAAGCGCGCCTACAGGCACTACGAGGAGGTCAGCGGCGAGCCCGGCATCCAGACCATCCTCGAGGCCCGGGAGAAGAGGAAGGCCGGCGACTTCAAGGGCGCACTCGACCAACTCCGCACCGTCCAGCCCGATGCTCGGAGCTATCCCACCGCGCTCCAGGAAATCGCCGTCACCCATCGAGTGAGGCTCGACGCGCTCCATAAGGAGCAACCAAAGGGCCCGGCAATCCAGAGTACCCTCAAGAGCTGCCTCGATGCCTTCCAGGAGTGCATCGAGTTCGCCAGCAAGACCCTCCCCAAACTGAAGGACCCAGATAAGGCCGGCGAGCGGAAGGCGCTCCTCGACGCCACCGCCCGCAGCCTCAAAGTCTACTGCGACACCCTGATGGAGGACTACGCCAACCAGCCCGCCAAGGTCATCGAGCTCACCACCGGCGTCAAGGAGAAGTTCCCAGGCATCGAAGAGATGCCCGACTATCCCCTGCTCCTCTACGGCCGCATGCACGCCGCCCACACCCTGGCCCTGGGCCGCGACCCCCAGCAGGCCGCCAACGCCCTGGCCGTCATTGACGAGGCATGGAAGGAGCTCAAGAAGTTCGATGGCTTCCGCGGGCTCCCGATAGCCTGCAAGCTGGGCGGCAACGCCTACGGCAAGCAGGCCGAGGCCCTTGAGGCCCGCGCCCTGAAGTCCACCGACGCCGCCGAGAAGGCCGACCTCACCAAGCGCGCAAACGCCCTCCGCGACCGCGGCCTCGACTTCTGGCTCGAACTCCTCGACATCGCCCCCCACCAAACCCTCGGCACCTACTACTACGTCCTCAACCGCCTCGACAAACGCCTCCACGAGCCCAAGAGCGCGGATTACCGGAAGATCGTCCAGATCGCTCCCAAGGCCCTCGAGCTCTTCGGCAAGGAGGACGCCAGCCTCGACCAGCTCACTCGCGTCAAGCTCCTCCTCGCCTCGGCACACGGCCGGCTCGACGCCTGGCGCTCCGCCATCCCGATCCTCGAAGAGATTGACGCGGCGTACGAGCCGGACTACGACAAGCGGATGAAGGCCTACGACAAGCTCAAAGAGCTCCACGACGCTGACCCCGAGCGATACAAGGCGCTCCACGACCAGAAGCCGGCGAGCTACCCCCTGCCCATCAAGCGCCCCATCCGCCACTCGCTCCAGACCCAGACACGCGAGGCCCTCGGCCGCGCCTACCTCGCCGCCAACGTCAAGACCAAGGACGCACTGCGAATCTTCGCCGAGCTGGCCGGTGGCGAAACCAACCGCGACTCCCCGAAGTTCTGGGAGTACCTCTACTTCCTTTGCGAAGCCCTTCGCGTGAACGGCGAGTACGACACGCTCGTCACCCAGCTCTTCCGCGCCTTCGACGCCATGGGCAGCAACCCGATCAAGGACGCCAAGGGCAGCCGCAGGGACTTCACCGAGCTCCTCCACACGGTTCGCAAGGAGGTTGACGCGCTGCCCGACCCGGGGCGCAAGAAGAAGCTGCTGCCCATCCTCGACGAAATCATCACCAAGGCAGGCAAATAGCGAGAAAGGGAGACCTTCGTTGCAGCTCAAGAACCCCACAAGACCCCTCGCGTTGGCGGCCTGGGGCCTCCTGCTCCTCGCCGCCAGCCCAGCGGCCCTCGCCGGCGCCGCAGCGGCCCCGGACCGCATCCTGGTGAAGGGCGCCAAGGACCCACAGTTCCACGCCGTCACCGACGAGAACATTGACGAAGTCAAGATGGGCAACGCCAGCATCCGGGTGTCGGCCATCGTCCAGATTGACTACTCCGACGCCCCCGAGGCCTACCGCCGCGGCCACGACAACCGCCAGCAGCGCATCTACGGCGAGGCCATCAAATACTTCACCAACGCCATGAACAACCCCCTCGCACGCAAGTTCTGGCTCCTCCCCGCGTGCAGCTACCATATCGCCCTCTGCTACCTCGATCAAGGCACCGACATGGCCACCGCCGAGGCCAGGTTCACCGAGTACCTCCAGAAGTTCCCCAACTCCCGCTGGGTCCCCGATGCGCTCCTCGGCCTGGGCAAGGCCCTCCTGGCCACCAAGAAGCACGACGCCGCGCTCGCCAGGTTCCGCGAGCTTGTGAAGCTCGCCGAGGCCAAAGGCGAGGGCTGGGAGGAGCGGGCCGCCGCCGGCCACCTCTGGCAGGCGCGCGTCTTCCTCGAAGCCGACAAGCCCGACGAGGCCCTCCGCAACGTCAAGAGGGTCGCCGACACCATCGCCGATCCCAAGAACGACCTCGTGATACAGGCCAATACGGTGAAGGCCATGATCTTCCTGAAGCAGGACAAGCTCAAGGAGGCCATAGACCTTCTGCGCCAGCTCCTCCGGGACATCGCGCCGAGCGTGGCCGCGGAAGTGGAGGCCGGCGGCGCCGAGACCCGCATGCAGCGCACCGAGGCTCAGTGCTACAACATCCTTGGCCACGCCTACCTCAAGCGCTTCGCGGACACCAAGCAGGCCGCGGACCTCAGCGAGGCGCTCCTGGCCTTCCTCTGGACCGTGGTCCTCTACCCGCGCGAGCAGTTCAACGATGAGCGCGCCGAAGCCCTCTTCTATGCCGCGCAGTGCTTCGAAAAGCGCAAGGAGACAAGGAGGGCGACAGAGCTCCTCAACGAACTCCAGGAACGATATCCCGATAGCCCGTTCAACCGCACACCCGGCGCCGGAAAGGCCGGCGCTCCCAGAAAGGAGACCGACAAGTGAGCAAGACGGGGTGGACGATGGTCGCGTTGCTGGCGGCGATGGTGGCCATGACGGTGGGCGTTACAACGGCACTCGGCCCCGCGATGGCTGGGGAGAAGGAGACGGCTCCGCCCGACCCCGGCCCAAAGGTCGGGGAGCCCGCGGCCAAGCCCGTTGAAGCCCCGGCCGAGACCGGATCCGGCGGCATGTCCGAGTTCGAAAAGGTCAAAGTCCCCACCGAGACCCTCATGGACCAGCTCAACAAGGGCGGCGTCATCGGCTGGATCATCATGGCGCTCTCGCCCGTCGCGCTCGCCCTCATCATCGAGCACGCCGTCACCCTGCGCCGCGACAAGATGTGCCCCCCCGAGCTCGTCCAGGAGCTCACCGACTACTTCAACGAGGAGCAGTACGAGGAGGCGATGGAGCTGTGCAACGTCGAGCGGAACTTCCTCACCAACGTCGTCCGCGCCGGCCTCACCCGCCTCGACGCCGGTTACGATGCCATGCAGCAGTCCATGTCGTCCGCCGCCGAAGAAGAGTTCACCAACTACCAGCTCCGCATTAGCTGGCTCAACCTCATCGGCAACATCGCGCCCATGCTCGGCCTCCTCGGCACCGTGCAAGGCATGATCGGCGCCTTCGGCAAGATCGCCTTCATGACCGTCGTCAAGCCCTCCGTCCTCGCCTGGAACATCAACGTCGCCCTCGTCACCACCTTCCAGGGCCTCTGCGTGGCCATCCCCGTCATGTGCGCCTATCAGTACATCGCCAACCGCATCGTCTCTAACGTCCTCCACTCCGGCAACACGGTGAGCGAGCTGATGGACCGCTTCCGCGGCAAGAAGTGAGGAGACGCGACAGATGCTCAAGAACGCCAGCGGGCGGATCATGCTCACCAAGCTGAACATGACCCCCATGATCGACTGCGTATTCCTCCTCAACCTCTTCTTCATGACCGTCACCGAGCTGACGCGGCAGGACGATATCGAGGCCATCAAGCTCCCCGACATCCGCTACGCGAAGCCCGACGAGAACCCCGAGCCCGAGCGCCTCGTCATCAACGTCCTCAAGGAGGGCAAGTTCATCGTAAGCGGCAACATCTGCGACGACGACGAGATCAAACGCCTCCTCCTCCGCGAGGCGCGCCTCACCAGGAACCAGGAGGGCATCAGCGAGCGCACCGTCCTCGTCAAGGCCGACGAACGAGTCCCCTTCAAACACATCAAGCATCTCATCATGCTCTGCGTCCAGCGCAACATCAAGATCTACCGCATATCCTTCGGCATCAAGCCCATTGTGGAAAAATAGCGCCGTACGGCGGACGCGCCCAGGAGACGACCCCATGGCCCTCATCCAGAAAGACAGAAGGAAGAAGGTGTCTGTCAGTGAGATGAACATGACCCCTCTCATTGACATCGTCTTCCAGCTCCTCCTGTTCTTCATGGTCGGCATGAAGTTCAAGGAGCTCGACCGCAAGCTCGAAACCGACCTCCCCAAGGCCGGCAAGCCCAAGCCCGAAGACCCACTGATCATCAAGAACGAGCTCTGGATCAAGATCAGCGTCAAGGCGGGCACCGAGGCCGACCCCAACCCCAAGCCGCACTACGTCGTTGACCAGAAGGTGATGGCCGACGCCGCACACCTCCGCCGCACCCTTGCCGCCGCTTCGCGCCTGCCCGGGGCGAAGGAAGACCCCGTCATCCTCGACCCCAGGGACGAAGCGCACCACGGCTGGATCATGACCGCCATGGACTACCTGCGCGAGTATGGTTTCAAGAGCATCAACTTCAAACAGTAGCACACATGCCCCGCTGCCCCCTTGCCAGCGTCCTTGCGCTCCTCCTCGCCGCCTGCGCTCCCGGCGCCGAGCCCGACAAGTCCGGCCCAGTCCCCCAACTCCCCAACCTGCGCCTCGACCTCAAGGCCAAGACGGTCGAGATTGACGGCACCTTCTGTGTCGGCGAATACCCTCTCGAGCTCCTCGCCTGCCACGGGACCATGAAGGACTACGAGTCCATGGTCTCCTCCCCCTGCAAGCCGAGCGTCCTGCACATGGCGCTCCTCGCCCTCGGCCTCAAGCCGCGCGTCCGCGACGAGAAGGAGCCCGGCAAGGTCCTACGCGAAGGCGACCCCGTCGAGCTCCTCCTCCGCTTCACCAAGGACGGCAAGGAGCTCACTGTCGAGCCCCACGAGGTCATCATCAACGTCGAAACCAAGAAGCGCATCGCTGGCACCTCCTTCGTCTTCTTCGGCTCCTTCCTCTTCCCCGACCCGATGGACAAGACGAAGATGATCTACCTCGGCGACGCCGAGAACTGGCTCATCGGGCTGCTGGGCGACACCGCGAGCGTGATTGACCAGCCGGCCGACGCTGCCGGCAAGTACGGCGCTCTCGCCATTGACACTAAGGCCGTCCCACCCAAAGGCTCCAAAGTCACCCTCATCATCCGCCCCGCCGCCAAGCGGCCCGACAAGCCCGAAGCCCCCAAGGCCCCTCCCGAAGGCGGCGCGCTTCCAAGAGAGTTCCGCATCCTCATCAAGCCCGGCGGCACCAAGGCCCAGCCCGCCCCCGAGTTCGCAGTCAACGGCACGCCCGCCAGAGACCTCGCCGAAGCCATCAAAGCCCTCGAAGGGCTTGCCGCGAAGCACAACGGCCTCGACGTCCCGGTGGTTCTCGACCCCGACGACGACGCCCAGCACGGCTGGGTGATGAAGGTCCTCGACGAGCTGCACCGCCTCAAGTTCCGCACCATCAGCTTCGCCCAGTGAACCCCGTGTCTCCGGCCATCAGCCCCCAGACCGTCAGGCGTAGGGCGCCGAGGAATACGCCGTGTCGTACATCGCGGCGATCTTCTCGGGGGGGACATTAGCCAGGATGTTGTGGACCTGGGTGAAGACGAAGCCGCCGCCAGGCTTGAAGGTGGCGACGAGGCGGCGGACCTCGGCCTCAACGTCGGCCACCGTGCCCAGCGGCAGCGTGTGCTGCGTGTCGCAGCCCCCGCCCCAGAAGGTCAAGTGCTTGCCATACTTCCGCTTGAGCTTCTCCGGCTCCATGCCCGCCGCGCCAATCTGGACGGGGTTGATGATCTCGACGCCAATCTCGATGAGGTCGCCCAGGATCGGCTCGATTGCGCCGCACGAGTGCAGAAACAGGTGGGCCGTGCTGTTGCGGCGGATATAGTCATAGACCTTTGCCTGCCGGGGCTTGACCAACTGGCGATAGGTCGTAGGCGACACGATCAGCGAGGTTTGCGTTCCGAGGTCGTCGCCCACGGCCACGATGTCAACAATGCCCTCGATGGCGGGCAGGAAGACCTCGAGGTTGGCGATGTGCCAACGCACGAGCCTGTCGAAAAAGTACTCAACCAGGTCGCGGTCGGTGCCGAGGCGGAGCATGAACTCGGCGAAGCCGAACATGAAGTTGCCGTTCTCCAGGATGTTCCCGCCGAAGCAGGCGAGGGTGGCGTAGTCGCTCTCGCGGCGCCAGCGTTCGCCCTGGGCGCGAATGAAGGCCGCCTCCTCGGCGGTCATCACGGGCCACGGGGCCGCCTCGATGTCTGCCGGCGTGCGGGCGTTGGCGAGGGGGAAGTGGACGGGCTCGAAGTAGCCGCCGCTTGAGAGCATGCGGGCGACCTCGGTGCCGTCGGGGGCGAGAAGGCTCCAGCCGCCCCCCGCCCGCGGCACGGGATTGTAGTCGCGGGGCACGAGGCACTGGGTGCCGTCGGCAAGCGTCATGGGCTTCCAGGCGTCAATGCGGATGCCGAAGGAGGGCTCCAGGCGGTGAATCTGTACAACGTCGCCGTGGAAGCGCTCGATCAATTCCGGCTCCGGCTCAGCCAGTTGCTGCATCAGGTCGTAGAGTTTGAACGGCTTGTCGGCGTTGATGCCCAGGTGCCGCCGCAGGGCGGCGTAGGCGGGCGCCTGGATGCCGCTTGAGCGCCAGGCGGCGAAATCAATCGGCACGCGGTCAGGCTCTTCGTGGGCTATCGCCATTAGCACGCGTTCGCGCGGTGTCATGTTGCACCCCCAGTTCCAGTTGGCGCCCATGTATAGCAGACGGGCCGGGGGAATGCAACAGGCGGGGCCGGGGCGGCACGAGGGACACCAGGGACCACAGGGACCACAGGGACGAATGAAGGACGCGCCGTCTGTCCCTTGGGTCCCTGTGGTCCCTGGCGTCCCTGTGGTCCCTTCCGCCACCTCCCCAGGCAATCGCCTTTGACCCGCCGCCTCTTGCCCGGTAATATGGGCATGCCCCCTCGGCCTTTTCAGGAGAGCGCCCATGAGCCGCATCGCAGCGTTTATGGCCGCCGTTGGCCTGGCCTCCGCCCTCGCGGGCGAGCAGGCCGTCTGGCAGATCGGCAAGCCCGACAGGAGCTATGCCGAGTTCGCCCTCGCGCGCGACTACCAGTCGTTCCCCAAGCGCTTCGGGGCCAAGCCCCTCGTCTTCGAGGTCGGCAAGAGCGACGCCGCGAAGGACTGGCCCTGGATCCACCCCGGCCCCTCCGACGCCTGGGCTGGCCATCGCGTCTACCCGTTCAAGATTCGCTTCGAGTTGGCCGACGAGCCGAAGGGGCTATTCACCCTCCGCATCGAGCTGGCCAACACCCACTACGGCCAGCCGCCCACCTACTCCGTGGCCGTCGGCGACCACAGCGGCCAGTTCCGGCTCCCCATCGGCGGCACCGACGCGTCGCTGACCGACCCCGCGGCCGGCAAGCCGCATAAGATCGAGATTCCCCTCCCGCCCGGCATCCTCCGAAAGGGCGCCAACGAGGTCACCCTCGCCTGCACCGAAGGCTCGTGGGCGCTCTACGATGCCATCACGCTGCTGACCGACCCCGAAGGCAAGATGCCCGAGCCAGGCGTCGCCTCGATCGCCATCGCGCCCACGCCGTTCCACGTGAAGGTGGATGGCAAAGTGCGGCGGGCGATTGATGTGAACATCGGGCTCACGGCGCCTGCGCAGGACATCACGCTTCGTGTCGAGGCCGGCGGCGAGACGACCGACGTGCCAGTGAAGCAGCAGCTCGCCACGTTCGGTGGCATCTCCCAAGAGGTCGGCGTGCCCGATTCCTCTGAGCCAATGGAAGTCAAGGTCACGGCGACCGTGGCGGGGCGCTCGAAGACGGCGACCGTCAAGCTCGAGCCGGTGCGCAAGTGGCGCATCTTCGTCGCCCCTAGCTCCCACACCGACATCGGCTACACACACATCCAGCCGCAGTGCGCCGAAATCCACAACAAGAACGCCGACATCGCGGCCGACCTGATGGACAAGTTCCCCGACTTCAAGTGGAATCTCGAGGTCGCTTGGCAGGCCGAGAACTACCTCGCCTCCCGCAAGGGCGAACAGCTCGACAAGTTCCTGAAATACGCCAAGGAGGGGCGGATGGGCGTCCAGGCCCTCTACAACAACATCCTCACCGGCCTCTGCTCCCACGAGGAGGCCTGCCGCCTCACCTATTTCGCCCATAGTCTCAAGACCCGCTACGGCATCCCGTTCAAGAGCGCGATGATCAGCGACGTGCCGAGCCAGGAGGCGACCATCCCGATGATCCTGGCCAACTCCGGCATCCGCTACTTCTCCAGCGGCATCAACAACACCCGCGGCCCGCTCACCGCGATGTATGCCAAAGCCCCCTGCTGGTGGGAAGGCCCGGACGGCAGCCGCGTGCTGATGATGTATGTGCCCGGCTACGCCCATGCCGGCGGCTGGGGCCTCGACGCGAGCGTCGAGCGCGCCCGCGGCCACATCCTGGGCGCGATCAAGGGCTACGAAGCCCGAAAGGATTACCCCTACGACGCCATCTTCCTCCACGGCGCCGTGAGCGACAACGTGGCGTTGAACCCGCGCCTCGCCGACGTGTGCAAGGCCTGGAACGACCGCTACGAGTTCCCCAAGGTCATCCTCTGCCACAACGCCGAGTTCTTCGAGCACATCGAGAAGAGTTTCGGCGACAAGCTCCCCGTCGTCAAGGGCAGCGCCGGCACCTACTGGGAGGACGGCGCCGGCTCCTCCGCCCGCGAGACGGCGCTGAACCGCAACGCTCACGAGGCGACCCGCAACGCCGAGACCCTCTTCGCCCTTGCCCGCCGCGTCAACCCAAACATCGCCTATCCCGCCGAGGCCATCGCCGCCGCCTGGCGCAACTGCCTCCTCTACGACGAGCACACCTGGGGCGCACACTGCTCCATCTCCCAGCCCGACAGCGACTTCACCAAGGCCCAATGGAAGATCAAGTCCCAATTCGCTCTCGACGCGGACAAAGCGGCCAAAGACCTCGCTGTCCGAAGTCACAGCGCGCTGGCCCGGCTGGTCAAGACTGACGCTTCAGCCGGCCTCGTGGTCATCAATCCTACGAGCTGGCCCCGCACGCAGGTGATCGGCGCTTCCAACTTAGTGAGTGTGCCCGCTCTCGGCTATCGCGTCCTATTGAGGCAGGACATGGCTCGCCCGCCAAAGAGTGAGACGCTGGAGGGCACGGTCATTGAAAGCAAGTTCTATCGTGTGAGCTTCGACGAAGCTACAGGCGCCATCACGAGCATCTTCGACAAGGAACTGAACCGCGAACTGGTGGACCCCAAGGCCCCGTATCGCCTCAACCAGTATCTGTATGTGGCCGGGGGCGAGGGCACGCGCATTGTGGAGAACGGCCCGGAGCCCAAGCTGACGATAGGCTCGCAGGAGAAGGCCGGGCTCCGGCGCAGCAAGTTCGCGGGCGACCTCGGCGAACGCATGGTCGTCGAGACGTCAGCCCCGATGTCGCCTATGGTCGTCAATGAAGTCTACGTGCTGAACGACGTGAAGCGGGTGGACATTGTGAACAGGGTGACGAAGACGCAGACCTACAAGAAGGAGGCGGTCTACTTCGCCTTCCCCTTCGCGGCGGAGAAGCCGACGTTTCGCTACGAGGTGCCCTGCGGCATCGTGAACGCGAACACCGACATGCTCCCCACCGCCTGCCTCGACTGGTTCACCGTCCAGCACTTCGTCGAGGTGGAGGCGCCCGACGTGGCCATCGCCTGGGCGACGCCCGACGCGCCGCTGGTGTGCTTCCAGGACATCAATCGCGGGAAGTGGCTCCGCAAGCTCGACTTCACGAACGGCCACATCTACGCCTACGTGATGAACAACTACTGGTTCACAAACTACCTTGCGGGGCAGGGGGGCGACTTCACGTTCCGATTCTCGATCACGAGCCGCCCCAAGAGCGACCCCGTGGCCTCGGCTCGGTTCGGCTGGGAGGTCGCAAGCCCCCTTGTCGCGGTCTCAGGGCCGGCCAACCCGGCTGGCGTGCTCACGGAGTCCTCGGGCAGCCTGATCGAGATTGCGGAGCCGAACGTGTTCCTCGTGGGCGCCAAGAAGGCCGAGGCGAGCGATGCCCTCGTGCTGCGGCTCTGGGAGGTCAGTGGCAAGGCCACCACCGCCCACGTCCGCATCCCGCTCCTCAAGCCCAAGAAGGCCACGGCCGCCAGCCTCGTCGAGGAGCCGCAGGGCGAGCTTGAGCTGAAGGACTACACCATCGCCATCCCCATCCGGGCCAGCGGCCTGGCAACAGCACTGGTCGAATGACCCGTCCGTGTAAGTCCGTGTCTGTCCGTGTTCCTGGGGAGTGGCCACACGGACTGACACGGACAAACACGGACCATGAGCAATGGAGGTTGGGTCATGCCCGACAGGGTGGTGCCCCTGGCCTTGGGGGCTTTGCTGTCAATGCTAGTTGGCGCAACGATGGCGGAGGAATGGCCGGAGTGGCGGGGGCCGAGGCGCGATGGCAGCTCGCGGGAGACGGGGTTGCCGCTCAAGTGGAGCCAGACAGAGAACGTGGCGTGGAAGACGTCCATCCCAGGGAAGGGGCACTCCTCGCCCATCGTGTGGGGCGAGCGCGTGTTCGTGACGACCGCGGTGCCCGGCGAGCAGCGGCGAATCCTCATTTGCGTTGATGCCCGTAACGGCAAGGAGCTTTGGTCCCGCGACGTGCTGGCCGCGCCGCTGGAGAAGATCAACAACCTCAACTCCTATGCCAGCTCCACCCCCGCGACCGATGGCAAGCACGTTTTCGTATCGTTCCAGGACCGCGACAGGATGTTCGTGGCCTGCTATGACTTCGAGGGCAACAAGGTCTGGGAGCAGCGGCCGGGGAAGTTCTTCGCGGCACACGGCTTCTGTAGCTCGCCGCTGCTCTACAAGGACATGGTCATCCTCAACGGCGACCAAGATAGCCGTCCCAAAGGCCCCGCCTACATTGTGGCGCTCGACAAGGCGACGGGGGCGACAAAGTGGGAGACGCCCCGCCCAGTCGGCGTCCGTTCCTACACCCCGCCCGTGATCTTCGACGCCGCGGGGCGCAAGCAGCTCATGCTCTCAGGCTCGCAGTGCGTGGCCTCCTACGACCCCGACACGGGGAAGCAGCTCTGGATGGTGGACGGCCCGACTGAGCAGATGGCCGCGAGCCTGGTGATGACCGAGGGGATCGTGTTCGTCACGGGCGGCTTCCCCACACTCCACCTGATGGCCATCCGCCCCGACGGTGAGGGGAACGTGACGAAGACCCACGTCCTTTGGCACGAGCCGAAGCAGCCCAAGCTCGTCTCATACGTCCCGTCGCCGCTGGCCTACAAGGAGTGGTTCTTCGTCGTGTCGGACGGCGCGCAGGGGGGCGGCGCCCACCTGACGTGTCTGGAGGCAAAGACCGGCAAGCCAGTTTGGACGGAGAAGCTTGGGCGGCACCAGAGCGCCTCGCCAGTCCTCGCCGAGGGCTTGATGTTCATTCCCGACGACGACGGCATCACCTGGATCGTCAAGGCGGGGCCGAAGTTTGAGCTTGTGGCAAAGAACCCGATTGGCGACCAGTGCTTCGCCTCGTTCGCCCTCTCCCGCGGCCGAATCTTCATCCGCTCGCTCAAGAGCTTGTGGTGCATCAAGTAGGAGCCGCGAGCCGCGAGCTTCGAGCTACGAGCCAGAAAGAGAAGCCTATCAATCTTGTCCTCCAGGCTCGTGGCTCGCCGCTCGCGGCTCGAAGCTCCCTCCTCACTTCTCAAAGATCGTCAGCCTGTCTTCCGCCGAGGTGCCGCGCACGTCGGGCTGGTACATGAGGCTGGCGACGGCGGGCATGACGTGGAACTCGCCTGGGGTCTCGGCTCGCAGGGTGTAGACGAAGATGGTCTTGGCGGCGGCGAGGTAGCTGCTGAAGAAAACCATGCGCGTGTCGCGTGCCTCGCGGTTCGAGCAGTAGGCCCACCAGTGGCGCCAGCGCGCATCGAGGTCGCTCTTGTCCTCGACGACCTCGCAGCCCGAGGGGAGCATGTCCTCGAGGATGAAGTACTGGTAGGGCTTGTCGGCCTCGACGGTGACGCGGACCTCGATCTCCTGTCCGCCCTTGACCTCGCGTCCGAGGGGCTGGCGGTCGAAGACGATGACGTTGGCCTGCTGCTTGGGGATGAGGCGGAAGTATTCGCGCTTGACGGAGAGGCCGGCGCTCTTGGCCGCAAAGTCCTCGCCCTTCGTGTAGAACTCCAGGGCGCACGAGTAGTGGAGGTTGCCCTTGCCGTTCTTGGTTAGCTCAATGGTGTTCTGGCCGACGACGATTTGATCGGCGGCGAGCTCGACGACGGTGGGTTTCAACTCAAGGGCGTTCCCCGCCACGCGGAAGGTCTTGACCTGCTTGCCATTCACTGAGAGGGCGGCCTCGTAGTCGGGGTTGAGCTCGCCGCTGGCCTTCATGTTGTCGGCCAGGGCGAAGATGGCCGCCGCCGTGTCCTTCGTGGAATACCAGCAGTTGTCGCGGCGCTGGACGACGAGCCAGTTGACGGCCTTGGGGATGAGCGGGTGCTTGGGGTTGGCCGCGACGAGGGCCTTGAGGGCGTAGGCCGTGGCCTGAATCGAGTTGCTCTGCCAGTGGTAGCTCTCGCCCTTGCCCCAGCGGCAGGCGGTCTTGGTCAGTTGGGCGCGGCCCTCAAGGAGCTTGATCAGTTCGGCAGGCCGCTCGGCCTCGTTTGCCTTCTGGCACGTGAGGGCGAGGAGGGCGACCGCGTAGTCGTTGAGCTTCTCCCGCTGGTCAAACAGCTCCGACACCCACTTGGCCTCTGGCGTGCGGAGCTGGGCGTAGGAGAAGGTCATGTATGCCCTGGTGTCAACGTCCTTCTCGTCGGGGATGGCCTTCCGCAGGCAGTCCAGGCCGCGGCTGAGGACGTTGTCGCTGACGGCGAAGTCGGCGGCCCGGGCCTGGCCGAGGCCGTAGAGGACGTAGGCGGTCATGTAGCCGTTCGCCTTGTCCTGCTTCCACCAGCCCCAGGAGCCGTCGTCGTGCTGGAAGCCATAGAGGCGCTGGAGGCCGGCCTCGACGTACTTCGGCAGGTTCTCTTCCAGCTTGGCGTTGCGCATGCCGAGCTTCTGGAGGACGTTTGCGACGACGACCGTGGGGAGGAAGCGGCTCATCGTCTGCTCCACGCAGCCGTAGGGGTAGTTGGCCAGGTATTCGAGGCTCTCGAACATCGTGGCGGCGAGTGAGGGGGCCATGCTGATGCGGAGCAGGGCCTTCTTCTGCTCGGCGTCGGCGGGCAGCGTGAGGGCAACGCTCGCCTTCTCCTCCACCGACCCCGCGTCGGCCTCCAGCATCTTCAGGCCGTGGGGGATGACGGGGATGGTGAGCTCCATCGCGTCCGATTCCTCACCGGTCAGCGCCGCCACCGCGAGCTTGATCGGGCGGTGCGTGTCCACGCGAAGGAGCCAGTCCACCCGCCTGTCGCCGCCGGAGGGCACCTCGAGCGTGACCTCGCGCTCGGAGCGGGTGAGGACGCCGCCGTCGTTCTTGATGCTCAGCACGCAGCGCTTGGCCGCGGCGAGGTAGTTGTGGACGACCGCGGAGACTGTCACCTCGTCGCGCTCGGTGAACTTACGCGGGCATTCGAGGCGGACCATGAGGTTCTGGCGTGTGATGACCTTGTGGACTTCCTGGCCGACGAGGCCGTCCTTCGTGAAGGCCACGATCTTGGCCCGCCAGGTGGTCAGGTTGTCGGGCATCTTGAAGGGGACAGAAACCTTGCCGTCCTTATCCGTGCGGAGTGCGGGGAGCCATACGGCGGAGTCGGCGAAGTCGGTCCGCACGCGGGGCTGGACAAGCGCGCCTTCGGCATCTTCCCCTGCCTTGCCGTCCCTGAGTGCCCGGCCCGGAGCGGACTTGGCGGGCGGCTCGGCGGTCGGCGCCGCAGATTTCTCGCCGGGGGCGGCGGCCCCCTGGTTGGCCGCCTCCTTTGCCTCAGCCCCGCCGAGGCCCATGGCGCGGAACCAGAAGGAGGTCTGGGTGTAGATGTAGCGGCGGCGTTGGCCGTAGTAGAACTTGCGGATGTCGGGCGACCGGTCGGGCTGGATGGCGTAGATCGCCTCGTCCACCAGGCCGAAGGATAGCTCGGCGAGGACCGGCTTGTCCTGGTGGTCGGTGAGGGTGAGGGAGTAGGTGGCGCTCTCGCCGGGCTTATACTGCGGCTTGTCGGTGGCGACGGCGATCTTGAGCCACTTGTCGGCGGGCGGGACGACGAGCATGCGCTGCTGGGCGACGTAGGTGCCCTGGGCGAACAGCGTCGCGCTCACCGTCGCGGTCGGGGCGAAGCTCTTCTCCACCGCGAGGTCGAACGTCATCAGGCTGCCGTTGAAGCGGGCGAGGCGGTAGCTGTCTATCCTATCTGCCTCCACCGTGATCAGTGCGGGGTGGTTGACGTAGCCGGTGGTGATGAGCACCTGGGCCTTGTCGCCGGGCTGATACATCTCGCGGTCGGTCTTGATCTCGACGCCCGAGTAGCGGTAGGGGGAGTGCCAGCCCTCGGCGGCGACCCAGAGGTGCAGGTTCTGGGTCACTTTGTTCCCCGCCTGGTCCTTCGCGCTGGCCTCGATGCGGAAGTAGCCGTTCTGGTCGGGGATGAACGTGTAGGTCGCATCGCCGTCTTTGTTGGTCTCGACGACCTCGGAGTGCTGCTTGACGTGGTTGCCGTTCTGGTCCTGGCGGTGGACGTCGAGGTTGATGGCGGTGGTGACGCCCTTGTCGTCGAGGTCGGTGGTACGGATGTCCACGACCACCTTGTCGCTCGGGCGGTAGCTGTAGCGGTCGGCGTGGATGGCAAGCTGGACGCCCGCCCGAGCGAGTCGGACGAAGCCATAGCCTTGTATCTGGCGGCGGCTCTTGTCGGTGACGCTCGCGCGCACGGTGAGGTTGTAGTCGTAGCCCTCCTGCTTCGGCACCTTGTCGGAGTCAACGGCTATCTCGATCTTGCCCTGGTCATTGAGCCGCCCCTGGCCCTGGGCGATGAGGCTGCCGCCCACGTGGGGCCGGTCGCGGCTATAGAACTCCTCGGCAAACCAGTAGTAGTGGGCGTAGCGCCCGCGATGCCAGGGGTAATAGTACCAGTAGGGGTTCGCGTAGACCTCGTAGGAGACCTCGGCGTCCTTGACCGGCTCGCCGAAGTAGTAGCGGGCGGAGACGGCCAGGTTCACCTTGTCGCCGAAGATGGCGTGCGTCTTGTCGGCCTTCACCTCCACCTCGTACTCGGGCTTCTTGTACTCTTCGACCATGAAGTAGCCGTAGCCATAGCCGTTGGGGCCACTGACCTGAACGTTGTAGTATCCGAGGGGCGGCTCGTCGCCCAGGACCATCGAGAGGTCGGCGGCGCCGAACTCGTTGGTCTTCAGCGTCCGCTTCAGCACCTCGTTGTACTTCGGGTCGCGGATGAAGACCTGGAGCTCTTCGTCGGGCTTGAAGTCGAAGCGGTCGGTCTCGAAGTTGAACCGGCGGACGAGGAACTTGGCGTGAACGGTCTGCTTCGGGCGGTAGACCGGGCGGTCGGTGTAGATGAGAATCTGGCCGTAGGAGTAGGGGTGCCAGTAGGACTGGGCGTTGGAGACCGCCCAGTCGTCGCCGCGTCGGACGACGACGAGGCTGTTCTGGGCCTGGCCCTTCACGCGGCCGACGAAAAGGCCGTCGGCATTCGTCGTGCCGCGGTGGACCACGCGGGTGTTGTCGAGGATGGCGATCTCGCAGGCGCCTGGGGCCTTGCCGTCGCGGACGTTGGAGGCGTAGGCCATGAGGATGCGGCCGTCGCCCTTCGTGGCCACGGCCAGCCGCGAGGCGAAGAGCAGCGTCGTCCACTGGTAGTGCTCGGTGCCGAGCGTCAGCAGGTAAGCCCCGGCCTCGGGCAGCGGAATCTCCACGTTCTCCGAGAACCAGGAGCGGTCCCTCCTCTTCATCGCCTGCGTCCACTCCTTCACGGGCTTTGCGCCCTGCGGGACGCTTGGGGCGAGGATCGAGAGCCCCTTGTCAATCATCCCGAAGAGGTCCAGCTTGTAGAGTGCGAACTTGACCTCTGGGATGTTGTTGCCGTTGAGGTGCATGAGGGCCTTGGCGCCTGGCTCCACGCTGGTGGTGCCGGAGGTGTAGAAATAGAGCTGGGATTCCGTGATGCGCTGGATGCAATGGTAGGCGCTCCAGGCGTAGCGCGGGAAGCGGCGGATCATCTCGCGGCAGGCCGCAATGGTCTCGTCCTTCTTCCCCTTGTCCTCGGCCAGGCGGTTCACGTAGTTGTTGAATAGCTCGCCCATGCGTGGGTGGCGTTCGAGCTTCTTCAGGGCCTCATCAACAACCCTTCGCGCCTCGGGCCACTTCTTCTCGTTGGCCCGCTCATTGAACCTGCGGAAGAGCTCCTCCATCTGGCGGTCGGCCTCTGGGTCGCCCGGCTGTGGCTTGCCCGCGTCGCCCTGCGGCGTGAAGTCGAGCAGCGGGAACTTCTCGATGCCGTCCTTGGCAAACGACCACTGGTTTGGAATGGCCGCTTGCTGGCCCTCAGGCGGCGCCGCCAGGATCGCCGCCACCGCCGCGCCCAGGGCCACCACCGCCCCCACCCGCACAGCCCACCTTGCGCCTTGCGACATTGCCATCTCCTCCAGAAGAAACCCGGTCGCTCCCTCCATCCCTCTATGTATTGGACGCACCCAGGCGGTAAAAGGTTCTCGCCGGGGCCTTCCAAAGGGTAACACCAGGGCATGCGCGGGTCAACCACTTCCGATCCCCCTATCAAGTCCCTGTTGCGGAAAGTGCGATCACAGGCGGGACGCCTGTGCCACCGCTGAAACAAGGGGCTTGGTGGCACAGGCCTCTGGCCTGTGATTGGGGCAGCAGCCCCCTTCCACCTTCCGCAACAGGAACTATCAAGGACACCCCATCTGGTCGGCTTGACACAGGGCGAGCCGTGCAGCATAGTGGTAGCGCCCCGCTGCGCATGAGTTCCGTCCCCATTGGAGGCCGTCTATGCAGACCCTTTGTGTGGCGTGCGTGGTGGCAGCCGCGGCCGGCGCCGCGGTGGCGGGCACTTACCGCCTCGAATGCCAGGACCTGACGCTGGAGTTCGCCGACGAGGCGGCGGGGCTCGGCCTGCTGCGCCTGACGGCGCACGGCCAGCCGCTCGTCGCGGCGCCAGACCCGAAGCCGCTCCTCTGGCGCATCGAGCTGCGGTCGGAGGACAAGGCGCTCAAGCCCGTCGTGCTCGACAATCGCACCCCGGCCAAGTGCTCGGCGCGGGCGCGGGCGGGCAGCCTGACCCTGCGCTGGGACGCCATCGCGCTCCCGAACGGTGCGGGGACCCTCTCCGTGAGCGTGCGCCTGACTAGGAAGCCGGGCACGTCGCTCTCCGAGTGGGAGATCGAGGCGGACTGCCGCAGCAAGAGCTATGGCGTGTGGGACGTCTTCTTCCCGGTGATGGCGAACGTCGGGCCGGATGCGCGGCCCGACGTGGCGGTCTCGCGCGGCAACTGGGGCATGCTCTACCGCGAGTGCAAGGACCGCCAGGCCGGCTCCTACCCCTCCTACCAGTGGCCGATGCAGTTCCTGTGCGTGAACCGCGGCGAGAGCGGCCTCTACCTGGCCTGCCACGACCCGCAGGCCTGGCCGAAGCGCTTCTCGCTCAACCCCCTCGGCGAGTTCCACTTTCAGGCGCCCGCGCCGAACCGCGGCCTTCCGGGGAAAGCCTACAAGCCGCCGTTCCCGGTCGTCGTCGGAGCCTATCGCGGCGACTGGTGGCAGGGCGCGAAGCTCTATCGCCAGTGGGCGCTCGCCGAAGCCACCTGGACCCAGAAAGGCCCTATCACCAAACGCAAGGACACGCCCCGCTCCCTCCGCGAACTCGGCCTCTGGATGCTCGGCGGCGGACACGCCAAAGAGGTCGTGCCCAAGATGCACGAGGCCGCGAAGCTCTTCGAGGTGCCCATCGGCATCCACTGGTACAACTGGCACGAAATCCCCTTCGACACCTACTACCCCAACTACTTCCCCACCAAGCCCGGCTTCGCCGAGGGCGTGAAGGAGCTGACGGGCAAGGGCATGGTCGTGATGCCCTACATCAACGGGCGGCTGTGGGACAGCGGGAACGAGAACTTCAAGGAGGCGTTCCCGTTCGCGTGCAAGACGCCCGACGGCAAGCCGTATCTTGAGGAGTACGGTTCGGGCCGCAAGCTCGCCTGCATGTGCCCCGCCACTCCCTTCTGGCAGAAGAAGGTGCAGGAGATATGCGAGCGGCTGATGGCGGAGTGCGGCGTGAACGCCATCTACATAGACCAGATCGGGGCAGCCGCGCCGCAGCTCTGCCACGACAAGTCCCACGGCCACCCCATCGGCGGAGGCGCCCACTGGGTGGAGGGGTATCGAGAGATGCTCAGACCGATCATGCGAATGGCCCACGCCCGCGGGCGCGACGTGATCATCACCACCGAGAACGACGCCGAGCCATATATGGACAACCTCAACGCCTTCCTCATCTGGAACCCGCGCTACGACAACGAGATTCCGATGATGACCGCGGTCTACAGCGGCCACACGGTGTACTTCTCGAGCCCGAGCGCGGTGAACGACGAGTTGCGGGCGTTCGCCGCGTCGCAGGGCCGCGACTGGCTTTGGGGCTGCCAGCTCGGCTGGATGGGCTTCGAGCTCCTGGCCCCCGAGAACCGAGCCAAGGCCGAGTACCTGCGCGAGCTGTGCAAACAGCGCCTCGCGGCCGCCAAGTTCATGGTCTACGGCGAGCTCCTCGGCGAGGTCAAGCCCCTAGACCCGCTCCCCACCATCGAGGTCACTTGGAACCGCGAGCGCGCCCACAAAGCCGTCCTCCCCGCCGCCATGGCCACCCTCTGGCGCGCCGCCGACGGCCAGCTTGCAGTGGCCATGACAAACTGGGATGATAGCGAGCACGCCTTCCGCTATTGGCTGAAGGAGGGCGCGGAACGCTTGGAGACGCTCAAGCCGCGACAAGCGTTTGTCCGCATCGTTGGCGCCGCTCCGTGATGTGTACGGCGGTACATTCGTGAGAGCTTGACAGCCTGCTCCCTCAGGGAGTAGACTGAGTGTGGTGACAGGAAGTTCGCTCCGACACAGCTGAGGCAGCCGCGATGAGCGAGAAAGTGCTCTCGATACCCATCCCTGAGGGCCTGCCGCAGGCACTGAAGATGTCCGACGAGGAGTTCTCAAGGGAGTCCCGTATCCTCCTCGCGGCGAAGCTCTACGACATGGGCCGCGTGTCTCTTGGCGTCGCCGCTGAGATAGCCGGCATGCCGCGGCTGGAT
This sequence comes from Planctomycetota bacterium, assembly GCA_016872875.1. Next base: position 33,521 of record VGYW01000007.1, read on the forward strand.
TTCCTGAGCGCCCTTGCCCAATATGGCGTGCCGGCCGTGAATCTCAAAGACGAAGAGGTCGTCCACGAGATCGCGGCGGCCCGGGAGCTGGCGCGGCAGTGACTCGACGCCTCACCAATGCCTCCCCCATTATCTTTCTGGCGAAGCTCGATCGTCTGGACCTGCTGTGCCTTGGTGTGAACGAGGTGCTCGTGCCTTCCGAGGTTCTGGCGGAGGTCAGAGCCAAGCGGGACGACGCGGCTCGGCAGACTGAGGCCAGGCTTGGCGTCTGGCTCAAAGAGTGCCCATTGACAAGGCCGGAATTGCTTCGGCTCCTGCCCGACCTTGGACCGGGGGAACGGCGCGTCATCGCTCAGGCGCTCCAGGAGAAGGTGAACAGCGTTGCGCTCGATGACCTGGATGCGCGGCGGACCGCCCGACGCATGGGCATCGAGCCCGTGGGGACCGTTGGGTTATTGCTCGCGGCCCGGAAGCGAGGGATGCTCCCCTCCCTCGGGCGGGAGATGGAGCGCCTTCGATCTGTTGGCTTCCGTATCTCTGCGCCCCTGGCCCAGGAAGCCCTACGTGAGGCCGGGGAGATGTAGCTGCTCATCGGAGGCTGAGGCGTGTACCCCATTGAGCCCCCGGCCATATACACCCACGACAGCGTGATGGCGGATGAGCGCCATCGCGCGCGGGTGGAGGGCGTGGTGCGCGCGCTGAGGAAGCCAGTCGAGCCAATCGCCTATGGGGACCACGAGCTGCCGGCGCTGCTGGCCGAACATGGGCTGCTCAAGAACCGCGTGCCGATGGGCACTTTGCCCGAGGTGCGCGACCCGATCCTGCTGTTCAACACGTTCCGCTGGGACGGCCGCTATGCGGAGCGCCTGGAGGCCCTCCGCTCCGTGGGCGCTGACCCCTCCTGGCACGCCATCCCGCTCCTGGGCTACGGGGCGTTCAACTGGGCGAACTACAATCTCGAAGGCGACCCGGCCCGCCACGACAAGGTCTGCCGCCCCTGCTGGCGCATCCACCTCCAGAACGGCTGCGTCCACCACTGCCGCTACTGCCCGTTCGGCGGACTCCTCATCTGCTCGGTGAACGTCGAGGAGTACTGCCACTGGCTCGGCCAGATCATCGAGCGCCACCCCTGGCAGACGACCTATCTGCTCGACGACGACGGTGACCCGCCCTGCCTCGAGCCCGAGCACGGCGTCCTGGGGCCGCTGATGGAGTTCTTCGGCCGCCAGAAGGGGCGCTACCTCGTCATCCACACGAAGACCTGGAACGCCGACTGGATGCGGGGGGTTGACCACAACGGCGGCACGATCATCGTCTGGAGCGTGAGCGGGGCGACCCAGAGCCGCCTCATCGAGCCGAAGACCGGCACCACCGAGCAACGCATCAAGGCCGCACGCGTGGCCCAGGACGCCGGCATCCAGATTCGCTACAAGTTCAAGCCCATCATCCCCGTGAAGACCTGGCGCGAGGACGCTGCCGAGGCCGTGAGGCTGGTCTTCGAGAAGACCAACCCCGACGTCATCAGCCTCTGCTGCTTCATGTGGATGGACATCGAAGAGATGGTGCGGCGGCTGGGCGAGGAGCTGCTCGACGCGGAGTTCGTCCGGGCCGCCCGCGACGCCTGCGAGGCGACGAAGGACACGCGGACACAGCCCTTCCCTCTCGCCAAGCGGGCGGAGGTCTACGACCACTACCTGGGCGAAATCCGCCGCTGGAACCCCGACGTGCCGGTGAGCCTCTCCACCGAGAACTTCGAGATGTGGAAGCACTTCGGCCCAAAGCTCGGCTTCACCGCCACCAACTACGTCTGCGGCTGCGGCCCTGAGACCACCCCCGGCGCCCGCAGGCTGGAGTGCCATCCCTTCAAGGTTGCTGTCCGCGATGATGAGGGGATTCCTGGCACGTACTGAGCCCACCACGAAGACACGGAGAAGAGGAGACGATAGGGAAGGCAGGAATGCAGGAAGGAAGAGAGGCGTCAAAGAGGGAAGGGGCCGTCGCGAGACCGCGTTGGCTTGGGAAAACTGAGAAGTCGAGACCTGACACCGGGGCGCGCAAGAGCGATGGAGTCGTGCGAGTGGCAAGTGTTGTGGTGGGTGCCGCAGGCTTCCCCAAGCTGTAGGGGGGGCCGGCCAGGCCTCTAACGGCGCGGGTGGCTGAGCTGAAGGTCGAGCTCGCCGAGGCGGCGAAGGTCGTCCAGGGCCGGGGCGAAGCGGGAGAGGTCCGCGGACCCCACGTTGTCCGCGGCGCGGTTCTCGTGCGAGAGCACCTTGTCCTTCGCACTCACGTCCACGCCCTCGTTGCCGAGCAGGTGGAGGGTGAGGGACGGGGCCTTCTGGACCTCCAGGTGGGTCCTGTAGAAGCAGTTGGCCCAGAGGAAGATGTCGAGCTTGCGCTCGCCGCGATGGACCACGGGGACGCGCGGGAGGCTGGCGTAGAACTGGTTGGGGCCGAAGAAGATTTCGCCCGCGTAGCCGCGGATGTCGAGCACCGTGCCGTCTCGAGCCTTGTCGCCGTGGGTGAAGTCGACCTTGGCGCCCTGGATGGTGGCGCGCCCGGGCGGGTCGTCCGCCCCGCCCTCGAAGACGTAGCCGTTGTCGGCCTGCTCCACGTAGAAGTCGCTCATCACGATGCTCTGGTTGTCCCTCAGATACAGGCCGTGGGTGGTGATGGTGCTGAGGCGGGTCTGGAAGCCGAGGAGGCCATTCCTCTGCTTGCCTTTGCCCTCGACGACAACGGAGCCTTCATAGGAGCAGTTGAAGAGGAGCGTGGCCTGGGCGCTGTCCACCACGCGGATGTTGCCCTGGACGTGTGGGGCGACGACGACCGCCCGGCTCCCCAGCCCCCGCAGGTGCAGCCCCTTGCGGAACGGCTGCCGCTGGTACATGCCGTAGACGAACACGCCGTCGTAGGTCATGTGCGACGGCTTGTCCGAGCCGGTCTGGAGGATGTCAATCGCGTTGTTCATTGCGCCCGAATCGTGGTTGCCGACGGCCAGGTGTTCCAGCCGCATGTTGAGCGGGTCGTGGACTGCGACCATCGTGCCGCCTTCTGCGCCTTTCCAGACCAGGCGGCACATGAAGCCGCTTCCGCCGACCGCGTAGTCGCTGCCCGTGATGCGCAACGTGTCCGAGATGATGTAGGAGCCTGTGGGCAGGTAGGCGATGGCGCCTCGCCCGTGCTCGCGGGCCGCGTCAATGGCCTTCTGAATGGCCGCCGTGTCGTCGGCCTTGCCGTCCCCCCTCGCCCCGAAGTCGCGCCGCGCGTCGAACACGCGGGAGGGGACGACCGCAGTGTCCCTGAGGAACCGCTGCTCCGCGGAAGTGATGACCCCTGTGCGCTTGCCGGGCGGGATGTCGTAGACGATGGCCTTGTAACCTTCCTGGAGCAGGCTGGGCGCGCCCTCCGCGCGGTTCCCGGAGGAGATCAGGCGCTGGCCGGCCTTGTGTGCGCGGATGGGGGGCGCCTTGTCGAGCGGGTCAGCGAAGACGCAATCGAACATCATCACAGGCGCGCCGCCCAGCGACACGGCACCGTCCGAGCCTGTCCAGCCCGCCACGCGGCAGTCCTGGATGGTCATCGGCGCGACCGGGTTGCCGTAGCGGAGGAACTGTCGCGAGCCGCGCGAGGTGCACCGCCGCACCGACGAGGCGTGCTCGGGGGCGGAGACGATGTCCGCGTCGAGGCTCCCCTCGAAGTGGGAGTTCCGCGCGTAGAAGTTGCCGTGCTTGCACTCGATGCCCACGCGGCAGCGGACGAACTCGCAGCCGTCGAAGGTGTAGTCGTAGTCGTTGAAGCTCACGAAGGCCACGCCGCGGCCGCAGTCCTCGAAGAGGCAGTTCTCGAAGGTCGTCTCGGCGAGGGCGAACTTGTCCTTCGGCTCCGCGAGGATGGCCGCGTCGGTGAAGCCGCGGAAGGCCAGGTGCTGGTGCCGCACCTCGGTCTCGAAGCGGCAATGGGAGTCGTGGTGGAAGCCGACGGCGGCCTTGCCCTTGCCGTCGAAGGAGAGGCCGACGAAGCGGCAGTAGGCCACACCGTCATCGGCAAACAGCTTGCCGCCCGGCTCGCCGTCCCAGGCCAGCGTGGTGTCGCGGCCGTGGCCGATCACCGCCACACCCACGAGCGGCCCCTTGAGCCGCAGGGTCGCGGTGACGCGGTACGTGCCTGGCGGCAGGTAGATAGTGGAGCCCTGGCCGGCCTTGCCGAGCGCGGCCTGAATGGCCCCCGTGTCGTCGGCTGCGCCATCGCCCTTGGCGCCCAGGCTTTTCACATCCACCCAATCGGACCGAGGCGTCCACGGCAGCGAGGGCACCTGTGGCCCCGCCGGGGCCGCGGCCCACGCAAGGTGTGAGACGAGAACGGCAGCAAGCGCAAGCCAAGACTGTGAGATGCGCAAAGTGGCTCCCCCTTGTTCAGGATGCCTTCCACGACCCGTGGTAGTCTGCCAGTCGTGCCGCGTGGTGTCAAGTCAGCGCAGTTCGGGTGGCTGGCTATAGCCAGGGGCGACAGCCGCAAAGCTCGGCGGGCCAAACATCCAATCTACGATCTGACCCCATGACCCGCTCGCCCAGGCCGCGGAGGGCCTCCAGTCGCGCGTCGTCCTCTACGCCCCAAAGTGAAGGAGCACGGGAGGCAGGCCGGCAGGACCACCACTACGGTCTGAGGATGCTCGACACAATACCGTTGATCTCGTCCAGTTCCGCCCTGAGCATCGCGCGGACCATGGCCCGGAGCTGGCCGATCGGCGCGCCTTGCGGAACCTGATTCCCTTCCAGAGCCTCCGCCACCCTCTCCGCGCAGTGGCGGCCCAGGCGGGCCAACGCCGCGTGCCGCGCATTGTGCGCGTCGAATTCCGGAATCGGCAACTCCAACACCTTCTTGTGGATGTCTCTTGGACCCCACAGTCCGCGGCTTTGCATGGGCTTGATGAGTTCGTCGACGATAGGGGCGTTCAGAACTGCGCAAAGATAATCAGCTTCGGCTCTGAACGCTGATTCGCAAAAGTACGTCACGCTCTCTGCCAGAAAGCCACGGGCATGAAGCTGCTGACCCTGGGCATGGAACGAGAGTTCTTCCTTCTCAACCACGCAGCACGTCAGATATGTTCCGGACTTATTGTACAAGACCATGCAACCTGTGTGTGGCTTCTGGGCAGAGAGTTTCCTGCGGTAATCCAAGCTGGCGAGCGCAGTTATGGCGCTGGCCTTTCGGCCCCGGCAATGGCGCCACGCCTGCTCGCACCTTTCTATCCACTTGGAGAGATGAACGAACCCCTGGGTTCGCGCAATGTCGGGTTCTAGAACCTGGTAGGAGTCGGCCAGTGGGACAATGGGGAGCACCAGGAGGCGGTACGGAAGGTGCCCGAAGGGGATCACGTCTCTAGAGAGCAGTGTGGCATACAGGAACTGGGCCTCAACGATGCCATCAAGGCGGAGGTTCTTATAGGGTGCCTTCGCGCTTTCCGTGCCGAATGGATCCGTCTCCAGCGGCGGCGTATTCGGGTCGAATCCGAAGGGCGACGCCATGATGCGGACGAACCAGAATGCGCGGGGCGCAATGTCGGCACCCCGAGCGAAACGGTCTTTGTATGGGCTGGCTGGCGATGCGGTGGCTCCCCTCTCGGCGCTCCAGAACGAGCGTTTGCCTATTCGGTTCAGGTAAAACCGGGTCTTTGTGGTGGTGAGGACTCTGCTTGCTCGCGCAAGAGGGGCATTCCTAAGCTCAAGCTCGCCTGACAGGATTTCCCCCTCTATGTCGCATTGCGGCGCCTCCCGCCCGGCGCGCTCGGCAAAAAGGACGCACGAGGAGATGTTGAACAAGGGCGTTACCTGCTCGCAGTCCCACAGCCCCTTGACAACGAGGGTATCATCCCTGTTCTCAACGAAACAGAAGGTTCGCTGCCTCAGCGCGTCATGGTGGTCCGCTGAGAACAAGCTCTTGGGTAGCACAAAGGCGATGGTGCCGCCACTCTTGAGATACAAGTCGGCTGTACGAAGGAGGAAAAGGCTTGCCACCTCCAAGTTCGCGATAAGCTCTCCCCGGCCACTCAGTAGCCTGTACCGATCGGTAACCTGGGGCTTGACGAACTGCTGGTAATCACGATCCAGGTAATGATACGCAATCCAGGGCGGGTTCCCGATCAAGATGTCGAATCTGCCCAGAAAGAACAGCGGTTTGTACGCGTTCTTCAGAACGAAAGACCAGATGCTGTCTCGACCCCTATCGAGCACCTTCTTGAGCGTAGCGGCAATGGTGAAGAGCGCTCTAGCAAGGGCCTCATTGCCGGCGTATGGGTATGCCTGTGCCGTAAGGAACGCGAGGAAGGCGCTCAGATCAACCTTGCGTTCCCTGCCCCTGTTGGCATGCGCGAAGTCCCTTGCCACCTCTATTGCTTCGTCGTAGGTGTCAAGATTCCCGAGCAGCGCGTCGGGCACGTAAACTGTTTCGCCCTCTATCAGGATCTCGTAGCTTCCGCCCATGGCGTACATGCCAGGAATCTTGATCGTGTCGGTCAGGTAGATGGGCACAGAGAACCTGCCAGCGCGTTTCTTCAGTAGGTCCCCGAGCGCCAGGATATAGTTCGTCTTCGCAATCGTTACGGCCAGGGGATGAACGTCGGCGCCGCACACGCAATCTCGGATGTGTTTGAGGGTCTTCTGTGAACGGCCCAGGCGTTCCAGCTTTTCTCGGATGGTGAAATAGAGGAACGTACCGGAGCCGCAGGCGGGGTCAAGGACGGATGCCTCAGGGTTGCCGTCGAGCATCGCCCTGACCATTCTGTGGGCCAGCCAGTCCGGGGTGTAGAATTCGCCCAGGTCGTGGCGGGTATCGGGGTCAACAAGCTCCTGGTAGAGAGCCTTGAGCACGTCTTCCGAAAGGCTGCGCAGGTTGTAGCCCTTCAGAAGGCTGAAGAGCCAGCGGACCGCGTCGAGGCCGGCGCGGCTCACCGGCTCGCGCGCGAGCCACGAGAAAAAGTCCTCCTCTATGAAGTTCTCGATTCCCTGCGCCTTGAACAGCCGGCCTTCAAGGAGATCGAGCACTTGGTCGTCTGTGGGGAGACTGGCGGCCCCGGTCACGCGCCACCAGCACATGAGCTTGGCCAGGGTGGCGAGGTAGGTGTGGCGGACAAAGAGGGCATCGGCGGCGACCTGCTCTCCGTAGACGATGCGCAGGTACTTGTCCCACGTGTCGTACATGACCGAGAAGGATGGTTGCTCCTTCACCTCGCGCCACGCATCGAGGAGCGTGTGGCCCACGGTCAGGAAGGCGTGGCTGCGGGGGCCGAAGTCCCGAACGATGAGGTCTGTCGTTGGCTGAAGCGGCTCGTTGCGCAGGAAGTAGCGGTCGAGCCAGAAGAAGACGTCTGCGGGCCGCATCTCGCTCCAGTCGGCCTCCTCGTGAACGTTGAGGACCACAAGCTCCGGGGGCACGTCCTGGACGTCTTCGTCCGTCAGTGTCGGGGTGTAGCATACGAAGCGGACGCCGTCGGTGGCGATGCAGAGATACCTGGCCCTGAGTCCCGGACGCTCCTGCGACCAGAGGATCGCGACATAGCGGCGCAGTTGGTCCTTGGCCTCCGTCCGCTTCTCGGGGATGCTCGCCTCGAACTCAATGATCACGTTCCCGAACAGACAATCGACCTCCCCCCGCAGGATGATGTCCTTCTGCTGCGCCTTGACAGTCTTCTCAATGCCGGAAGTATAGGCCTCTATGAACTCGGGTTCCGCGATGCCGAGGATCTCTTGGAGGAACGCGGCGAAGCGATGAGAGCGGGCGCTCTCTTTGTTCTGTTCCTCGACTTCCTTGAGGTAGCGCGGAAGAGCCTCCTTCCAATGGCCATCCCTGAGTTCGGGCACGCGGGTGGGGCCTTCGGGAAGCCTGGTCACTCTCGACATGGCCTACAGTCCCCGTGGAGGATGATACGCCTGGCGATCTCCATTGCCGCGGCTATCCGGATGATCTTGACGTCCGAGAGGCCCTTGACGGCCAGGAAGCGCTCGAGCGGCTGGTTCGACATGCCCACGATTGACCCGAAGCGTGCCAGGAGGTCCTCGGCAATCTGGACGGCGCTCCTTCCCTTGATCCCGGTCGAGATCAGGATCGCGAGGAGCTCCGCCTCGCTGAGCGCGCCGGCGCCCTCATCCCTGAGCTTCCCGCCTGGATGCGCAGAACTTGAATCCACGCCAAGTGCCTCGCTCGCCAAAGGACCCGGCACCCACAATACAAGGTGTATCATAGGTGTCTCCTCCCCCAAAGTCAAGTGGTTTTGTCAGCGGCGGGGGTGGTTGAGCAGGACAGCGTAGTTGACCATGAACCAGGGCGGGCCTTGCTGGGCGGCCGAATCCTCGGTGCACTCGATGGTGAGCGAATTGTTGCGCTTGAGGGCGTCGAAGGGGAGTACGAGCTTGCGATGGGACCAGCCGTATCGAGAGAAGCCGCTCGGCCCCTCGAAGACCACCGCGTCGTTGGCCTTGATGCGGATGCGGACCGGGGCCTCGGCGTCGTCGTCCTGCGCGCTCAGGTGGAGCTCGTAGGGGCCGGTCGGCGGGAAGGGGTCGCACTCGAAGCGCGCGGTCGCGCGCGGGTTCGGGGTCCCCTGGCCGCGGATGAGGGTGGCGAAGCGGCGGGGGCACTTGTTGTCGTAGACGATGAGCGAGCCGCCGAGGAAGTCGGTGGGCAGCCTCAGGATGTCGCCCTTCGCGGGGTCAACTCCGGCCTCCTTCGCCGCGAGCTGGCGGGTCTCCTCGATGTCCTTCTTGAACTTGGCGAAGAAGTCGGGCGGCTTCCTCGCGCCCGCGAGCGCCGCCCGTGCGAAGCCGACGCCACGCTCGATGGCGCCGGGGAAGTTCTCGAGCGAGAAGGCATTGTACGCCTTCCCCTTGTTGAAGGCTTCTTCGGCGATCTTCAGCCGCTTCTCGATCTCAGGGATTTCCGTGGGGGCCTCGGGCGTCACCTCGCCGTACTTGTACTTGTCGAGGTAGGCGAGAGCCTTGTTGGCGGGGTCGAGAATGCCGAACATTTCCTTGCCATAGAGCATCGCCACGCCGTTGCGGATGGAGGCCGCGGCGTCGTAGGCCCGGACGTTCCAGAGGCAGTCGGCGAGCGTGGTCGTCTGCGGCGCTTCCATGCCCATGTGTGCGTTCTTCAGGAAGCCCTCGATGTCGTTCTCGAAGAAGCCGTCGTAGTGCCAGGTCTTCCACTGCGGCGTTTCGTCGGTGATGTACGAGAGCAGGTTGTGCGGGCCGGTGCCGTTCTGGAAGAGGAAAGGCTTGTGCTTTGTGAGGCCCGTGAACCAGGCGACCTGCTCCCTGGTCTTCACATAGCCCTTCACGCGCGGGCCGGTCCAGATGACCTCGATTCCGGGGTCGAGATGCTCGCCCAGCGACTTCAGGTACGGCTCGCGCGGCTCAGGATACGAGGCCGGGCCATCCGGCCCCCAGTAGAACGGCGGACAGAAGACGAGGTGGAAGCCAGGGTGCTTCTCCCGCACGGCCCGGAAGAGGCGGGTCAGGTGCTTCGCATCCGCGTTCGCCGCAGCCCCGAACTTCTCCAGGTCGGCCTTGGGGAGCGGGAAGCGGCTGTCGTCGTAAGGGAAGTAGATGTGGCCGCCGTACCCCGCGACCTCCGAGCAAACGGCCACGTGGAAGTCGAACGTGCGTTCGCTCGAGAGCGACAGCATCGGATACATGGTCCACTGCCGGATGCCGAAGTAGTGCTTGAGGCCGAAGGCCGTGAAGGCGGCGCAAACGCTCTTGCACACTTCCTTCTGGATGGGCGTCCACAGTTGATGGGGCGTCGCGTCGGTGAGCTGAACTCCGTCCTGTGAGACGACGGTGTTGAGCTTGCAGAAGAGCATGAACTCGAGGGCATCCTTCCAGTAGCCCTGTAGGAACCCGCGCCGCGCCGTGTCGGGCCAGTCCACGATGCTGCACAGGCGGACTCTCGGAGCCTTCTCCCTGTCCACAAGCTGGATCAGGGACACGATGCCCCAGAGGGTTCCCTGCGCATCGTGCCCATTGATGGCCGCGCCCTCCTTGGTCACGGCGAGGGCATAGCCCTCGGGCTTCTCCGGGGCCTTGGGCTCTCCCACGGTGTTGATCCTGATGGTGAAGGGCGCGGCGTCGGCGAAGGCGATGCCGAAGCGGGCGAACTTGGCCTTCAGCAGCCGGATGCGCGGGTCGTCGGCCTTGATGTCCTTGCCCAGCGCCAGCGCCACGGTCGTGAGCGGGGCGAACTCCTCAGTGTACGTCGCCTGCTGTGGCGTTGGGAACGCTTTGGCGCCGGTGTGGTAGGGCAGCTTGAGGTGATCCAGCTCCGGCTCTTTGAGAAATTGAAGCGCGTACTTGGCCTCGGCGACGGGGTTGAGCCGATAGCGGGCGGTGGTGTTCAGGCCGCGCGCGGCGAGGTCCTGGCAGTACCGAATGGCGGCGTCGCGGTCACCATTGAGGAGTGCGGCGCTGGCCAGCCCGGTCAGGGCGTCGCCCTGCTCGAAGGGGGAGAGCTTGGGCAGTTCGAGGGCGGCCTTGAACTCGGCCGCGGCCTTGTCCGCCTCGCCCAGCTCCACGTACAGCGCGCCCAGCGCGATGCGGACCGCCGCGTTGGCGGGGCTCAGCCGCGCGAGCTCCTCGCGGCAGGAGCGGTTCTCTTTCTCCAGCTTGCGCAGTTCGTTTTCCGGCCGCAGGTGCACGTAGCGGGCCTCGTATCGCGCCCCGAAGTCGCTCGCCGCGGCCCGGTCGAGTAGAGCCTTCGTCTTCTGCTTCTCGTCCGCGCCCTGCGCCGTCTGACGCGAGATGGCGAGGATGCCGGCCAGCAGGACTGAGGTGAGTTCCCTTCTCATCGGGGTGCTCTCAGTCAGCCACGCGCAGCAGCGCTCCCCCTGCGGGGCCGAGCTTCAAGGCTACGGACCGCTCGGCGAGCGGCAGCAGTTGCCAGCGGCCCGTCGCGCCGTCGAAGAGGCTGAGCTTGGCTGCCTTCGCCAGCTTCAGCGTGACGCTCTGCTCGGCATAGGCGTTGTGGTTGGCGACGAAGAAGGCGTCAGTCCCGCCCTCGGCCTTGAAGACGCCCATGACGAACTCGCCGCCCGCGGGCTGGAGTCCGAAGTCCTTCGGGAAGGCGTTCTGTTCGAGGCCGGGCGGCATCGTGCTGGCCTTGCCGTCGGGCAGGGCCTCGTTGTTCGCCGTCTTCGTGATTGGCGTGGAGTAGATGGCAACGGGGTTGCCGAGCTTGGCGATCTTTTCGCTCACGGGCATGATCTCTTTGTTCACCTTGGCGATGTCGCCGCCGGCCGCCGTCCACTCCAGCGAGTTGGGGTCCATGAGACGGGTGCCGATGAACCAGAGGATGCCCTTGAGTCCGCAGGCGATGGAGGTGGTGGCGGTGTAGAGGCTGCGGTTGAAGTTGCCCTTGCCAGGGATGCCGGCATCGGTCTCCACCCATCGGTAGAATACGGCGTTCCGCTCGGTCGCCCATCTCGCGTAGGCGAGGAGGTGTGGGAAGTGCTGCTCGCAGCCCCGCTTCCAGTGGTAGTCGTAGTAGCCCATCACGTCGGCGTTGGTCAGGTGGCTCATCCCGTAGGTGCGGTAGGTTCCGCAGAAGGCGGGGTGGGTGGGGTCCCAGGAGCGGAGGTTGGCGATGTCGCGCTTGCGGCCGTCGTAGGTCTTGCCGATGTTGTCGTGCCAGATGGCGTAGCCCCAGACCTCTGGTTTGCCGCGGAGCTTGCCGCACAGGGCCTTCGCCGCCTCGACGTTCTTGTAGACGTGATGTTCCTCGGCCAGGAGGTCCACCATCATCTTGATGCCGTGCTTCCGGCAGAGCTCGAGGCGGCGGTCCGTGTAGACGCACTGGACCGTGTTGAAGCCGGCCTCCTTGAGCTTGGTGAGGAGGGCGTCGAAGCGAGCATCGTCCTTCGGCATCTGGTCGCCCGCGTAGCCGAAGGAGAAGACGGTGGCGAACTGGTCTGGCCGCGGGCAGCGCTGCTTCTCGAGTGCCGCCCCCTTGTCCGGCTCAGCCGCCGAGCCTGTCGCCCCGAGCGCCGCCGCGGCAGCCAGCGCCGCCAGCATCGTCCCAAGACCTTGCCTCATCGTGCTCTCCA
>VGYW01000008.1 GCA_016872875.1 Planctomycetota bacterium
ACTCAGGTCGCCCGTCATTCTCATATTCCCAAGACAGAAGCCCCTCAGTCCCGCGTCCGGCGATAGGTGACGAGGTCGGAGCAATGGCGCCCCGGGATGCTCAACTGGAGGCGGCCCATCAGCTCCGCGCCCTTTGCGTGGGCCACCGCGCCGCTGGCGTCGGACCGCAATTCGTATGTGGCCTTGGGGTCTAGGCCGCGAAGGGCGACCTGGGCGGTCGGGTACGGGCTCTGGGCGCGGCGGAAGGCGAGCACCAGACCCTCGTCGAGGTCGGGACGGTGGAACTGCATGGCGAGCCAGTGCGTCTTGTCGCGCGTCTGAGGGGTGAGGGGATACCAGGCGCCGATGAGGAGGTGCCGCACCGCCCGATGGCGGTCAACCAGCTTCTTCGCACGCTCGCGGTCGAAGTCGGGCGCGTCGGCTATCCAGCCCAGGCACAGCGATGAGGCCATCGTGGAGTGGAACGAATAGTCGTCCAGGCGGTTGAGATGGGCGACGACCGCGTTGCTGGGCAGATACTGGCTCAAGCCCCAGAGGCTCGCCTGGTCTACGTCGTTGTCGAACCAGTAGTCGGTCTTCTGGTGGATGTGCATGCGGCGGAGGGTTTCCAGGTCAATGCGCCTGCCGCCGCTAGCGCACTCCTCCATCAGCGCGTCGGGCCACGACGCCGCGATGCGGTCCCAATACGCATACAGCCCCTCGATGTACTTCATCTCCGTGATCCCCTGGCGGTCAGGCGCCTCGCCGTGGCGCCAGTGCGCCAGGGGGTCCATGTTGAAGTCCTGGCGATAGAAGCGGAACCCGGGCAGGCCCATGAAGCCTTTAACGATGCCGAAGAAGTAGTCCTGGACCTCTCGGAGGCCGAAGTTGGCGAGGTAGGTGCCCTGCGGCCCCGGCCCGGCGGCCAGGAGCCAGTCGGGGTGGCGCTTGTGGAGCTCCGTGCCCGCCACGACTCGCTCGGGTTCGAACCAGAGGCCGTAGACCATGCCGTTCGCCTTGGCCGCGGCCGACACGGGCGCCATGCCCTGCGGATAGGCATCCTTGCGGGGAGTCCAGTTCCCCGCGCCCGCCGGCCAGCCGCCCTCGAACCAGCCGGCGTCGGTCAGCAGCGCCTCGAGGCCGAGCGGGGCGTACGCCTTGATCAGCGAAATCTGGTTCTCCGCGTTGCACTCGTTCAGCCACCCGCCGCCCCGCGTGAAGCAGGTATTGCAGAACAGGGTCGGCAGCGGCTCCTTCCCGTCGCGCTTCGCCACGTAGTGCCTGTAGAGAAGCTGGCGGAATTGGGCGTTCGCCTCCCACGAATCGCCCTCCCAGGCCAGGACGAGAATCCGCGGCGAGCGGACGCGTTCGCCGGGGCGGAGCCTGAAATGGGTACGCTCCAGCCCGGCCCGGAGCCGCAGGCCCTTGCCATCGGGTGATTCGATCCTCGCCTGCCACTGCCCCGACCAGCCGACGGCCAGGATGAGCGCGCCGCGCCCCGTTTCGACCTTGAGGAAAGGGAAATCCCTGTTCGACGACCTTCCGCCCCCGCCGCCCATGGCCACCGCCTGCTTCGCGCCGATGACCGCGGTGCTGACCTCGAAGTCGCTTGGATTCGACGGCGCGCCATTCGTCCTGTGGAGCTTGTACGGCGGGCAGGAGAGCGTGAGGTCGAGGGCCTGCACGTCGGAGATGACCGGTGTGTCGGCCTTCCTCGTGTTCTCCAGCCACAGCAGCCACTCGGCGGCTGGGAAGTCGCCGAAACGCCTCCGCTCCCATGTCAACCGCAGTCCCGACTTCTCATCGCTCCAGGTCACCCCCTTGGCGCCTTCCTCACGGCGGCGGGCGTCGAGGAACTCGCCCCCAGGCTTGCCATCGAAGACGAAGGAGAAGGGGCGCCGCGCATCCACAAGCTCATCAACCCACACGGCCTTTCCTCCGGGCGCTCCCGCTTCCGCGGCGAGCGCAGCCGCCAACACGATGCTGAGAAGTGCAACCTTCCTCATGCGAATACCATACGCCGGAGGGATTGGCGCCGTCAAGGGGCCTTGCGGCGGAGGGGCGGCGGGGCATATCAACATGGGGCATTGCACCCCACTCGGGGGCCAGCTACCCCCACGACCACACCGGCATCGTTCAACGGCTGCCGCGCGCCGGCCCGGCCTGGGCGACCGCCAGGTCGTCGAAGTGCGTCACGGCGTCGGCCTTGGTCCAGAGGCCGATCTGGCCGGCGTCGGGGAACGTGGCATCGGTGGCCTTCAGGTGCTCCTTGCCGTCGAAGTAGCAGGTGATCTCATCGCCGACCATCCTGACACGCAGTGTGCGCCAGCCCGCAACCTGCGCGATGTTGGCGCTCCCCAGTTGCGTGCGGCGGCCGTCCACCACCTTGTAGACGCGGTAGTTCTCCTCGAGCGGGTTGTAGCGGGCGATGTAGTAGTTCTTGGCGTCCTTGGCGCGCCAGACGAGTCCGCCGCCCTGGTCAACCTCGCCGCTCACCGCGCGGAGCTTCACCGACACGTCCACGTCCTTGTAGCTCGTGGCGTCGGCGAGGACGATGTTGAAGGTCGCCCCTGAGCTCGCGGCGGTCTGGGCCAGGGCGTTTCCCTTGCTGGGCGCGGTCGGGTCGGCGGCCGCCTTCCAGTCGCCCGCGGCCTGGGTGAAGCCCGCGGCTATCGCTCCGGGCTTGTCGCCATCGAAGTTCCATGCCTTTCCCGTCCCTTCGCCTGCGAGGGCCGTTGCGAACAGCAAGCCGGAAATGGCCACAACCACGTTCTTCCTCATCTCGCTGCCTCCTTTCTCAGCAGCACGCCCCACAAGGCCAGGGGGAGCACGCAGGCCGCCACCATGACGAGCGCGAGGCTCGCGGTGTGCGCCTCGGGGGCGTTGGCCTCGATGGTGAACAAGCGGACCGCGAGGGTCTGGACGCCTGGCGGCGCGACGAGGATGGCGACGGCGAGCTCGCCCATGCAGAGGACGAAGCTGCCGGCCCACAGGAGCGCGAGCGCCCGGCCCGCCGCCGGGGCCACGAAGTGGCGGAGCGTTGTGGCCACCCCGCCGCCGTCGAGCCAGATCGCCTCCTCGCAATCCTTCGGCACCTGCGCCAGCGCGGCCGCCAGGGCGCGCACGGCCAGCGGAGCGAAGCGCGCCACGTGGCCCAGGACTATCATGGCCATGGTGCCGTAGAACCATGAGAACGCCGGCCGATTCCAGAGGCTCACGAGGCCCAGGCCCACGACGGCGCTCGGGAGGGCAAAGAGCGGGAGCTGGCTCGCCAGCCACGCGGCGCCGCCGGGCGCGTGGCCACGCTGGCACACCCAGGCCATCAGAAGGCCGAGGAGCGCGAGCGCCGTGGCCCAGAGGAACGGCGGGAGGGCCAGCGGCGCCGCGCACAGCAGCGTGAGCGGTTGGCGCCACGCAACGTCCGTGCGCGCGAGGAGGAAGCCCAGAGGCACCCCCACGAGCAGCGTCCCGAACGCCGTGAGCGTCGAGAGGGCCAGGCTGTTCCACAGCAGACGCGTCCGCGCGGCCTGGCGCCAGAGCTCGCCCCAGGCCTCCGTGGCGAGCCCGCCGCGGAGCGCCGCCACGCCGAACGCCGCCACTGGCGCAAGGACGAGGGCTGCATAGGCCGCGAGCACGGCGAAGGAGAAGCACCGGAACTGGCGCATGGCCACCCCGCACTACAGCCCCAGGACTCCCATGAGCTGCTTGGTCACTTCCTGCATGCGAGCGGCGACGGCGGCGTATCCAACCGCCATGGGCCGGATGGCCGAGACCGGCCGCACGTTCGGCGGGGTCTGCACGCCCGGGTGCAACGGCACCTGCACGCAGTCGAGCTCGGCAAGGCGCTTCTCGGTCTCGGGCGAGAGCAGGTAGTCAATGAGCGCACGGGCCGCCTCCGGGTGCGGCGCGCCGGCGATCAGCGACACCGTGTTCGGCATCACCGGCGTGCCCAGGCCGTCCTGGTCCGGGTAGGCCATCGCCACGGGCTTGCCGTCCTTGATCGCCACGTTCGCGTCGTCGGTGTCCACGATGCCCCAGGCGGCCCGCCCGTCGGCGACGGCATTCTTCACCGCGCCGTTGCTGGGGAGGACCTGGAGCCCGTTGGCCCTTGCGCGGCGGAAGAAGTCGAGCGCCCGCTCGTCGCCCCAGGCCACGAAGAGCGCGGTGGCGTGGAACGCCGTCGTGCCGAACATGGGGTTGGCCAGGGCCGCCTTGCCGCGCCACTCGGGGCGAAGATAGTCGAGCAGCGACGACGGCGGCGCGCCCTGAACGAGCCTCGTGTTGTAGAGGATGACCCGCGCCCGCGCCGAGAAACCGGTCCAATAGCCCTCGGGGTCCTTGAACCCATCGGGGATGCCGGCGGCGCTGGGCGACTTGTAGGGCGCCAGGCACCCCGCCGCCCTCAGGGCGATCGCGCGCCCGGTCTCCGAACTCCAGAACACGTCGGCCTGCGGCCGCGCGCGCTCCGCCTGGAGCAGGTTCACGAGGCCCGTCGTCTTCGTCTCCTCCGTGTCGTACTTCGCCCTCACCCTGATGCCGGTCTTCTCCTCGAATGCTTTCAGGATCGGCTCGGAGAAGACCTGGTCGGTGGAGGTGTAGCAGACGACGAGCCGGCGCCCGGCCTGCGTTCCGCCTGAGTGCTCGGTTGAGCCACAGCCGGCCAGGGCAAGCCAGGCCAATACGGCCAGGATAGCTCGGAGGCCCCTCTCTTGGGCGAAGGAGGCCGGCATCATGGCGCCGCCCCCTTCCGGCCCGGGCCGCCCACGAAGCGCAGGAGGATGAGGGTGGAGACCGAGTGCTCCTCGTAGAGCTCGTCGTCGAGCACGGCGATGGCGCACCGGTTGTCGCCCTTGGGGTCAATGACGGCGTCATCTTCGGGATGCCCAGTGTCGAACTTGCGGCCCATCTCGAGCGTCCAGCCCTTGCCGTCGTGGATGCCTTTGCCGCGCACGTCGGCCATGCTCCCGTCGGGCTCCTGCTGCTCGAAGGAGTCCACAACGTCGCCGGCGTGCTGTGCCGGCTTGTCCTTGGCCTTGTAGGGCGAGCGCCCGGCGTCCTGGGCGCGGAGGATGTAGACGGTCCTCTTGCTGTGGATGTCGTGCTTGACGGCCTTGGGATGGCCAATCGGCTGCTGGCTGATGACGTGGTACTTGTCGTCCACCCAGCCGATGGGGTTGCCTCGCCCGGCCTTCCAGTGCCAGACGTCCGACTTGTACGAACGGGTGACCGTGAGCATGCTGATAGCGTAGTCCTTCGTCATGGGGAACTGGATTGCGAACTGGTCGTCTGGCCTCGACGGTCGCTCGTAGTCATTCCTCTCTTTGTTCCAGACGTAGGGGTCGCGCATGTCGCTCCGGGTGGCGTCGGGCCACTGGGCCAGCACGAAGAACGCGTCGTCGG
The DNA here is from genome assembly GCA_016872875.1 of Planctomycetota bacterium. The sequence goes on from VGYW01000008.1 coordinate 5,380, forward strand.
TGTGCAGCGCCCGCAGGACGACCGGCTTAGGGTAGTCTCCGCCCATCGCCTCCCGCACGTTCACGGTCACGGGCTTGGCCTTTGACCAGGCCTCGTCCACCTGCCCGTCGAGCACTGGCGCGGTGGTGACATAGGTCGACTCCCACAGAATGGGGAACGGCTCAGCCGTCCAGCCCAGGCTGTCGGCCACTGGCCGCTGCGGCGCCGAGCAGGCGCCCGTGAGGGCCAGCAGGCCCAGGGCCAACGCGCCTCGCAACGCTCGCCTTCGCCACATGATCGGTCCTCCTGATACGAGCATCGTCGTTCACTCCTGTGTTCCCGGCTTCGCCCGCTCGAAGGCCCCGCCGGGCTTGCCCCGCCTCACCATCTCCTGGCAGTAGGCGTAGAGGGCGTCGTAGGCGACCCGCTCAGCCGCCACCAGCTCGTGGTCATCCCGCAGACCCAAGTGCCGGAATCCCTCGGCTATGGCACTCAGTCCCGCCGACTCCGGCTGGTTCCAGAGCGAGTTGTCAGTGTCCGCCCCATTGACGATTCGGGCCATGAGGACCAACGCGGGGTCCTTCCAGAGGCCGTACCTCCTCACGATCGCATCGAAGGAGCACTCCTGGCCGTGGTGTCCCAGCTCGTCGCCCTTGCAGTCGAAGGAGGTCGCCCCTTCACGTTGGGCGGTGTCGGCGACCTCCTCGGCAGGCACAAACAGGAGCTCCGCCTGCGGGTCCACGAACTTCCTGATGAGCCACGGGCAGGCCACGCGGTCCACCTTCACCTTCTCGCGTGTGACCCATTTCACGGAGCGACTCCTTTCCCTGGCCGCGCGCGGCGCGCGGGGGCAGGCGCGGGCGGCATCTCAGCCTTCAGTGCCGCGTAGAGGGCGTCGTAGGCCACCGCCGCGCGCTCCAGCGCCGTCGCATCATCCGGGCTGATGAGCCGGATGCCCCGGCAGATCAGGTCGAGTCCCGCCGCGGCCGGTTCCACCTGGGCATCCTGAACCGTGTCGGCCTCGTCTATCATCCGGGCCATGCGCTCCAACACGGGGTCCTTGAGCTTGAACCGCCGCAGCAGCGTGTGGAACGTGCAGTGGCCGCGATGGTGGGAGTAACGCGCCCCGGGGATGTCAAAGGCCTCCGCCCCGGCCGGCAACGGCGTCTGGCCCGCGGGGACAAACGCGAACTCCGCCTCGGGGTCCACGTGGCGGCGGATCAGCCAGGCGGACCCCATTCGGTCCACCCCCACGTCTTGCCAGGTCACCCATCTCATTCTTGCCGTCCTCGCTTGGCGCCGATTAGCGCGGCCCGGGCCTCTCGTCCCAGGCCGCTATGGAAGTAGTCGCGCCCCTGCGCCTGCTGGAAGCGCCTGGACAACGCCGCTCGGTCCGCGCTGCCGCGCCTCAAGGCGTCCAGAATGCGCCGATACTCCGCCTCGACCGGCCGCTGAAGCTCGGCGACCAGCCTCGCATGGTGGCCGGGACACTCCACTTCGCCTTCCCAGAGCATCGGGCTGCCCCCCATCTCGGCGATCTCGGCCGAAAGCCAACGGAAGTGCTCCCGGGTGCGAGCCGTGGCCGGCAACACCCACACGCCATCCCGGGGGCTCACCGCTCCGAGCCGCTGAAGCTTGCGCCACACGTACACCCGCTTGGCACTCGGCCGGCGGGGGACTGAGTACACCAGGATTAGCCAGCGCTGGCGCGCAGCCGTCTCAGCAGCCATGTCTCCACCCCGAGACTGCGGAATCCATTCGTCTTCGTCAGGAGGAATGTAACCATAGTTACATTATACCCGGCCTCACGCGCTTGTCAACAGCAACTGCGGTTTTGGCCCTTGTGGCTTCTTGCGCTCCCGCCACACCGGACGGCCAGCCCCAGGTGGCCGGAGGGCCACTGTCCGCTCTCGCTCTTGCTCGATTATAGCACGTATCCGGGCCGCGCCGTGGGATTCAGGCTCCCAAGGCATCGCGAAGCCCCAGGACATCGGCGGCGTTGCGCCACCAGAAGCGCTCCTGGAGGTCGGCGGGGAGTTGGAGCTCGTCCATCAGCCGCTGGCTGAGGGCGAGCCAGCGCGGCGGCTCGGGGTTGTCGGTGGCGAAGCAGAGCTTGGTGAACCAGCGGAGCGCCTGATTCTCCTCGGGGTCGGCCATGTTCGCGCCGGGGAGCGGGACGAAGACTTTCCGCAGCGTGGTCTCGCGCCACTTTGACCCACTGTGGCCCGAAAACTCGCCGTAGACGTTTGCGAACGAATCAGTGACCGAAAGGGCGGAGTGGAACTCCGGGCTGCCGAGGTGGGCCATGATCATGCGCAGGTTGGGAAAGGCCCGGCCGATGGTGTCGAGGCGGACGGGGCGCATCTTGTCGGTCGAGACCCGGCGGGGGCCGTCGCTGGGCGAGATGGCCAGGAAGCCCGTGTGGAACAGGATCGGCATGCCGAGGGCCTGGGCACGCTCGTAGAGCGGGTAGTAGCACTCATGGTCGTAGGGCTCCGAGGGTGCAATGAACTTCAGCCCCGCGAAGCCCTGTTCCTTCAGGCGATCAATGGCCTCGGGCGGGTCTGGCCGCGGGCCGAGCTCCACGTAGCCGAAGCCCAGAATGATGTCGGGGTGCTTCCGCATCCAGGCCAGCACGCCCGCGTTGTCGTAGGTCGAGGCCGCGGGGTTGGCGGTCAGCACCTGGACGCAGACCTTCACGAGGCCGCACTCGCGCCAGAGCTTCACGCGGGCATCTATGTCCTGGCTCTTGTGGAGGTGGGTGTGAACGTTGATGATCCTGGTGGGTGGCACGCTGGCTCCTCCGAGGGACACAAGGGACCAAAGGGACGAAAGAGACGAAGAGGGGTCAGGTTCGCAGGATGATCTTCCCGAACTGTTCGCCGCGCTCCATGCGGGCCATCGCCTCGCTGGCCTGGGCGAGGGGGAGGACGGAATCAATGACCGGCCTCAGCCCCGCGTCCTCCACGGTCTGGAGCATCAGGCGGAAGTCCTCGTGGGAGGCGAAGGTGGAGCCGAGGACATTGAGCTGGTTCCAGTAGAGAGCGCGGAGATCGGTCGGCGCCTCGGCCCCCGTCGTCACGCCGCAAAGCACGATGCGCCCGCCCTTGCGCACGGCGGCGAAGTCGGTCGCCCAGGCCGCCGCGCCCACGGCGTTCACCGAAACGTCCACCCCGCGGCCGCCCGTGATCTCCCGCACCGCCTCGGCGACGCTCGCCGTCCTGTAGTTGATGCCGTGCGCGGCGCCAAGCTCTCTCGCCCGCTGAAGCTTCTCGTCTGAGGATGAGGTCACGATGGCCTCGGCCCCCGCGTGGCGGGCGAACTGGAGAGCTGCGATGGCCACTCCGCCCCCGATGCCGTGGATGAGCAGCGTTTCGCCGGGGCGCAGCCTCGCCCGCGTGAAGAGCATGCGCCAGGCCGTGCCGTAGGCGATGCCCAGTGCCGCGGTCTCCTCCCAGGTCAGCCCCTTGGGCTTCGGCAGCAGGTTGGCCGCAGGCACGGCCGCCTTCTCCGCGAACACCCCCGGCCTTGAGAGGCCAATGATCCCGAACGAGGCGCACTCGCTCTGTTCGCCCCTGCGGCAGGCCTCACACGACCCGCACGAAAGCCCTGGGACGACGACCACCTCATCCCCAACCTTCACATTCGCCGCCCCCTGCCCCACCTCCGCCACGACCCCCGCCGCATCGGAGCCGAGGATGTGCGGGAAGCTCAGCTTCGCCCGTCCCCCCTTCCTCACCCAGATGTCCAGGTGATTCAGCGCCGCCGCGCGGCCCTCCAACACCACCTCGCCCGGCGCCGTGATGGGAGCGGGCATCGGTCCGACTTCGACCACATCTATCTCGCCGTGCCTGCGGATGAGTGTGGCCTTCACCGGCACTTCTCCTTGCGCGGCCCGACGGTGCTCAGGTCAATCGGCTTGAAGCCGAGCTTGAGGGCGGGGGAGGCGGGTTTGAGGGTGAAATCGCCCTTGTCGGGCGCGGTGAAGAGGGGGTCGGCGATGAGGCTGTGGGCGTCGTAGCCGGCCTTCTGCCAGTCGGCGAAGCTCTTGCCGGCGAAGTCGAAGGGCTTCCTCTCCGCCTGCCAGTAGAGGTTGTGGTCGAAGATGAACTTGCCGTTGCGCCAACTGCCGTGGAGGAGCGGCCCCTCGGTCCAGTAGACGATGTTGCGCTCGAAGGTGAAGGAGATGTGGTCCTCGTCGCGGGTGCGCTGAAGCTGGCCGACCTTGGCGAAGGCGAAGACGTTGTTGCGGACGATGTTCTCGCGCCCGTAGTGCTGGTGGAAGCCGCCGGTCTTGCAGCGGTAGCAGACGTTGTTTTCCAGGAGCATGCCGGAGCTTCCCTCGTCGGTGTAGAGGCCCCAGCCGCCGTAGGCGTGGCTCACCACGTCGTGGATGAGGTTGTGGGTGAGGCGGGTTCCTGGGCTGACGCCGAGGGAGTAGATGCCGCCCATGTCGGAGAGGACTCCCTGGCCGAGGTTGTGGATGTGGTTGAACTCGATGGCGTTTCGGACAGCTCTGCTGGGTGCGTAGCCCCAGGTCCAGCCCACGGAGATGCCGGTGTAGAAGAGGTCGCAGATGTGGTTGTGGGAGACCGTGTTGTCGCCGCTGTGGCCGATCCAGATTCCGACGGCGCTGGGGAACATTCGGCCGCCCTGGACGATTGAGTTGTCGGTCACGGTGGAGTAGTGGGTGTCGTGGCCGAGCTTGATGCCGCCGGCGCCCATGTCGTAGATGGTGTTGCCGACGAGCTGGTTGCCCTTACAGCCCTTCATCAGCTCGATGCCATAGCCGCCGATGCGCTCGACGGAGCAGTTGCGGATGGCACATTCCTCGGCGGCCTGGAGCCAGAGGGTGCCTGGGGCGCTGGTGATGGCCTGCCCGTCGCCCGACTTGTCGGCGGGCAGCGTCCACTCCGTGTGGGCGAAGGTGATGCCCTCGAAGCGGACGTGTGCGACCCGCAGCCCCGCGTCGGGGTCGCCAGCGACGCGGAGGAGCTGGACGAGCCGCGGGGCGACGACCTCGGTCTTGCCCAGCTTCTCGTCCTTCAGCGGCAGGTAGGTGAGGACGCCTGTCTTGCGGTCGAGATACCACTGGCCGGGGGTGTCGAGGGCCTCGGCCACGTTCTCCACGTAGTAGCGGCCGGGGTCGGCCTTGAAATCCTCGGCCAGCTTGAAGACGCTCTTGCGGGTGAAGGTGACGACGCCCTCCTTCTCGTCCACGCTGGCGATGGGGAGGCGCGATTCGGCCCAGAGGTGGAGGGCGATGAGCTCGACGTCGCCGAGGTTCTGCCACGATGCCTTGAGGTTGCCAGGGGCGAACTTCGTGGCCGTCTGGCCCTGCTGCCATTGGGCCTTGGCGTCCTCGCCGAGGAAGCCGGCGAAGTGGTAGAGGCCCTCTTTGGGCAGTCGTGTGCGAGGGCGACGCTCGCCGCCGACGAAGAGCTGGCGGAAGTACCACTTGCCCTCCTTCACCTCGGGCAGTTCGGCCCGCCAGGCCCGCTGGCCGTTGAGCTTCGTCTCCTTCCAGCCCGCGATGGCGGTGCCGCCGCTGAGGACGGGTGTCTCGTCGCGGTGCGCCTGCCAGGTGATTGGGGATTCGGCCGTGCCGGAGTCCTCGGGGGTGAGGACGAGTGGCTCGGCGAGGCGATAGGTGCCGCCGCGGACGGAGACGACGACGGGCTTCTTGAGTCCGCCTTCGGCCTTCTTGAGCTCGCGGATGGCGTCGCGGGCGCGGGCGAGTGTGGCGAACGGCCCGCCCTTGCCGCCGAGGAGCGAGCGGCCCGGGCTGCGGCCCGACCACTGGTCGTTCCCATCGGGCGACACATAGAAGCGGACCGGCCTTGCGCCGCCCGCCCGAGCAACCGCTGCCCCGACGATGAGCACGAGGCCGCAGAGGGCGAGGGTGTGGGACATGGCGTTTCCTCCAGAGAGCGAACGAAGGGGTTGAGGCGGCCGAATTCGAGTGAATCGAGTGAATCGAGTGAATCGATTGATTCGACGGATCCCAGCGATCGGGGCGCTTGCCCTGCGGTTAGACCGCGCCCACGCGCTTGGGCTGGCCGTCGCGGGCCGAGGCGTTCGCGGCGAGGGAGACCGCCAGGCTCTTCACCGCGTCCTCGTAGGGGGTCAGGATGCCCGTGCGGTCACCCGTCCGCACGGCCTCGATGAAGACCTCGTCAATGGACCTGTTGAGCGCGGCGTCCACCCTGAATGCCTCGCAGGCGGGGGTGATGGTGGGCGTGCCAGCGTTCCACGCGATGCGGTAGCGGTCGAAGAAGATGTCCACCACGTTGCCGTCCCAGCCCTCGAAGGCCCAGCAGGTGGTGAGGGAGCCGAGGGCGCCGCTGGCGAACTTCATCGCCAGCACGTTGTGGTCGGGGCAGTCAATGTTCTTCAGCGTGCGGTTGGCCTGGAGGCAGAAGACCTCAGTGACCTCGCCGCAGAGGAAGCGCATCATGTCAATCGTGTGGGTGGCCTGCTCGACGACCTGGCCGCCCGATTTCGCCCACTGCTGGAGCCAGGAGTTTTCGCGCCCCGACGGGCACCAGTAGCGGCCGACGGCCATGCCGAGCGTCTTGTCGGCCAGGAACGCCCGCGTGGCCTGCGCGGCGGCCGTGTAGCGGAGCTGGTAGCCCACGCACGCGAGCGTCTTGTTCTGCCGGATGCGGTTGGCGATTCGCATGGCGAGCTCGAGGCTGAGCGCCACAGGCTTCTCCACGAAGATCGGCAGCCGCAGGTCCAGGGCGTCCAGCTCGATCTCTCCATGGGCGCAGGGCGGGACCGAGATGTAGACGGCGTCGGGCTTCGTGGCGTCGAGCATGGCCTTGTGGCTGGTGAAGGGCTGGGCGGCGAACTGAGCGGCCGCGTTGGCCGCGGCCTCCTGGCTGACGTCGCACACCCCCACGATGCGCGCCGCGGGGTCTTGCGCCACCTGGCGCATGTGGCCCTGAGCGTTGCCGCCGCACCCCACGAAGCCCACGCGAACCTGGTCTGCCATTGCGCGTCCCCCGCCTCCCGCCCGGTCGTGCCCCTGCGGAACCATGAAAGAGGGATTATAGCGCGCGAACGCCGGCTGTCAAACCCACTCGACAGCGTGCCGCCTCCGGCCTACAATGGGCTGTGGGCGCAATGGATTGTGGGCGGGGCGTCTCTGCCCCGCGGGGCGCGGAGGCCCCGCCCACGGGGACGCGGGGCGCGGAGGCCCCGCTCACGGGGACGCGGGGCACAGAGGCCCCGCCCACATCTGCTCAGCGAGGAAGGCTGCATGACGAAGGCGGTGGTGTTGGCGCTGTTGTTTGGCGCGTGGGCGGGGGCGGGGATGTTCGATTGCCCCGAACACCACGAGGGGCTTCAGCTCCAGCCGGCCGGCAGCAAGGGCTGGCGGGTGGTCCCCGTGGCACTCAGCCCGGCTTGGGGCCTGGCGCACCCAGGCGAGGCCGTAGCGATCGAGCTGGCGCTCAGGAATGAGGGGACCGCGCCCCTCGCGGCGACGCCGGTGCTCGAGATCGTGCGGATTGGCACGCGCTTCGTGCGCTTCGAGGCAGACCGCGAGGCCAACGCCCTCGTGCCTCTCGCCAAGCCGCTTCGCGTCGAGATGCCCGACCTGGTGGCCGCCCCCGGAACGGAGGCCAAGCTCGCCTGGCGCGACGACAAGGGCACCGCGCTCGCCGAGCTCGGTTCCTACGCCGTCATCGTAGAGCTCCCGAAGAGAGGGCGCCAGGCGGCCGCGACCATCACACGCGTCCCCGCCCCCCGGCAGGCCCAGGGCGACGGCAAGGGCTCGCCGCTCATCTATCCGCTCCACCCGAAGCTCGACCTCGCGGGCCAGCTCGATGTCGCGGCGCGCCTGGGCTTCAGGTGGGTGCGCGCCGACGCCATGCCCAACTGGGCGAGCGTGGCACAGGCGGACCTTTCCGCGCCCTTCGACTGGCGGAGGGCCGACGCGCTGATGGAGCCGCTCCGCAAGCGGGGACTCTATGCCATCAGCAATCTGTGCGGCTCGCCTCGCCAGGCCATCTCCGACGCCAACTGGCAGGCCGGCAACCACGTCCACGACCCCAAGCACGACGAGCGGTTCGGCGACTTCGTGGAGGCGGCGGTCGCCCGCTATCGCGGGCCGGACGGCTCAGGCCCCCTCCAAGTCATTGATTTCTGGAAGGAACCCTGGGAGGGGGGCAGCGCCCTGGGCTGGAAGAGCGACGCCCCGCGCTACCGCACCCTCCTCCGCATCGTCCACGACCGCGCCAAGAAGGCCAGCACCCACATCAAAGTGGGCGGCACGTCCAGCATCATGAACTCCTTCGACAAGCTCTTCTCCGCCCGTGACGGCGCCCAGGAGTGGGCCAAGCGGCTGAACGTGCTGACCGACCGCAACGTGCCGCCTCACGCCTCCTTCGGGCCGGCGATGGCACAGAAGCTCATGGTGTCGTCCATCGAGGTCGGGGCGCCGCTGGCCACCAGCCCCGAGGGCCTCGTCGCTGCCGCCACCCACCTGGCCGCCGCGGGCCAGCGAAAGGTCTGCCCCTGCGATGCAGAGCAGCTCTTCTGGGAGAGCGGCACGGCCGGCCCAATGTGCACGCCCGCGGCCGCAGCCGCCGCTTTCTTCCTCCACTTCACCGCGGGCATGGAGTTCGAGCGCATCGTGCTCCACGACCGCCTCCCCTGGCTCTACCAGTGGGCGGGCGGGCAGCGTGTCGCCTTCATCCTCGCGGGCGACCGCTCGCGCCTCACCCCGAACGCCGTCACCCCCTTCGACCAGATTCGCGCCAACGGCTCGATTGCCATTGACACGATGGGCGGCCGGCTGGCCGCCTACGACCTCTACGGCAACCCCTATCCCGCCGAGGCGGGCCGATACAAGGTCCCCTGCTCCTTCGCATCCGTCTACGCCGAAGCCACAGGCGCATCGGCCGAAATGGCCGCCCAGACCCTCGCCGACGGCCGCATCGAGGGCGTCACACCCGTCGAGTTCTTCGCCGACGACTTCATCGTGCCCGTCCAGAAGCTCAAGACCTTCGACTTCGAGGTCCACAACGCCCTCTCCCGCCAGGTCACGGGCATGGTCACTGTCGTCTCCCCCAGCTCCATCGCCCTACAGGAGAACGTGGTGTCGGTGACGCTGGCCGCGGGCGCCACGAAGACCCTCAGCCTGCCAATCAACTGGTCGAAGCCGCACCCCGCCAACGCCTACCCGTTCACGTTTCGTTTTGAGGGCGCCGCCGGCAAAGCCGAGTGGACCGAGGAGCTCCACGCCTGCACCATCCCCCACGGCACCCCGACCATTGACGGCGGGCTGACCGACTGGGCCGCCTCGCCCCCCGTCGTCCTCCGCGCCAGCGACGTCGAGTTCATCCTCGCCGAAGCCGGCTGGCGCCCCTGGGAGACCCGCCGCGACGTCGCCAAAGGCATGGCCGAGCTACGCCTCATGTGGGACGAACGCCACCTCTACCTCGCCGTCCGCGAGCGCAACCGCGACTGGCGCCCAAAGCCCCGCCTCTCCGCCCGCCGGGACGACGACTACTTCGGCACGGGGGACCTGGCACACACCTACGTGCGGGACCCGAAGGACGCCTTGCCCTTCACCGGCGACTGCGTGCAGCTTGGCCTCCGCTTCCTCCCGCTCCGCGCCAGGTTCGTCGCCCGCGGCGTCGTGCCGCCGCGCATGCTGCCCGAGGACGACACCGACTACGAGTTCGCCCTCTGGGGCGCGCCCGACGGCGGCGCCGAGCTCTGGCGCAGCGCCGCCCCTGGCCTCGGCTTCTTCAACTTCCTCCCACGCTGCATGCCCGAGGGCTACGACGGCGTGCCCAAGGGCGCCAAAGCCGTCGTCCGCCGCACCGGCGACGACACGGTCTACGAGGCCGCCATCTCCCTCGCCGAGCTCCCCGGCCTCACCCCCACGCCGGGCAAAGCCATCCACGTCGCCTTCGCCCTGCCCGCCAGCGGCCTCGAGCTCGGCGCCGGCCGCTCCCGCCCACGCACCAACTCCCTCACCCTCCGCCCCACCTGGGCACCGCGCCTTTCCAATGACATACGGTGGGGGTTCATCAAGGAATGAGCTTTATGCCTCCCGATGGCTGGATATCGGAGCTTGACGCGCGGGCATAGGCGCTGTATCTTAATGATGAGGCGCCGAGGAGCGCCGACAAGGAGTCCGACGATGCAGAAGCAAGCGCTGACGCGGAAGCCGAGAAGGCGGCAGCCCAGCCGGCAAGCCCCACCTGGCATGACGAGCAAAGAGCGACACGATCTGCTCCGATTCGAGAAAGACCGTGTGTGGGTGGACCGCCATCGCTCGTCGCTGCTCAACCGGTATGCGGAGCGATGGATCGCAGTGTGGGACTGCCGGGTGATCGCTAGCGACCGGGATTTCGACCGCCTTCTCCAGAAGGTGCCAGACCCACCCCATACCTGTTTTGAGTTCATCACCCGACAGCCGTTGGAGATGGTCCTGTGACTATCCGCGGGAGCTTCTTCGCCGGCGCACCCTATGTGAATGTGAAGGTCCGCACCGATGGTGTAGCCGGAGTCGACCCGATGCTCGTTGACACTGGGGCATTTTGCACCCTTGTGCTTGATCGCGACGCAAAAGCCCTCGGGCTCTCGCCACACAGCTTGTCTTCTGCCTCACCTTCCGTAATCGGAGTTGGGGGTAGCGTGAAGTGCCTCCTGTTGCCCGGGGTCGAGTTGGTCATGAAGTCTGACCAAGAGGACGAGGTGATTCCGCACAACCTTTCCGTCGCTTGCCACGACCTCGCACACGCATCACCGGCCGAGCAACACCGGATCATGCAGCTCCCGTCACTGCTCGGGCGGGACATCCTCAAGCGCTACAGCGTCACTTGTGACTTCGTGAAGGAAACGCTGCTGCTGGCGAGGGATTGACCTCAGGAGGGAAGGTTCACACGTACAGCAGGCAGAAGCTCAGCCAGAGGGCCACGAAAGCGTGGAGGAGGAAGCAGGGCCAGACGCTCCGCGTCCTGAGGGCGAGGACGCCCAGGATCGCGCCGCCGGCTATCGAGTTGTAGGTCTCGAGTTCGGGCTTGCCGATGTGGAGGAGGGCGAAGGGGACGGCCTGGACTACGGCCGCGAAATCGCCCAGCTTCGGCTCGAGCCCGAAGAGCAGGAAACCTCGGTAGAAGTACTCCCAGCCAAACAGATAGGCCGCATAGCTCACGGCGTAGGCGAGGAACGCTGCGACGCTCTCGCCCGCTGGGCGATGGTGGGCGTAGTAGCTTGCGAACGAGGGGTCGAGCCGGGTGACGGCGAGGATGACGGCGGCCATGACGAGGCCGAAGAGGAGCACATAGCGCGCCCAGAGCCGCGCGTCACCGAGCCGAAGCCCCAGTTCCAGCGGGCTGCGGCGCAGGACAATGGCCGAGAAGAGCGCCGCCGCGGCCACGTAGAGCACCCCCTGCGTCACCCAGCGTTCGAGCAGTGCGTGCTCGGGCGCGGCAAGCCCGAAGCTGCTGTGGTAGCCCAGGGCGCACAGCACCGCCGTGGCGTAGAGCAGCAACAGGCCCTCCCGGCACAGCACCACTCGTTTGACGCTTTCCACCATTCGATACGGCCCGTTGAAAATCGTTGAAAATCGTTCAAAGCCGTTGAAAGCCGTTCGAGCCGTTCAAGACCATTCAAGTCGTGCGGCGGTTTCAACGGTTTTCAACGGTTTCAACGGCTTTCAACGATCTCTATCGTCTTACGATGCGGGCACGACGGGCTCGCGGGGCGAGAGGCCGTCGGCGGGGTTCACCCTCGCGCCCGCCGGGGCGGGCACTGGTCCCTTCAGGAGGGGGTCGTCGGTCGAGCGCATCCAGCGCTCCAGGCGCGCGCGGAGGTTGCTGAGCACCTCGGCGTGCGCGGGGTCGCTCGCCAGGCTGTGCGTCTCGTTGGGGTCGAAGGCCAGGTCGAAGAGCTCTTCCTGGGCCACGGGGCGCTCGCGCCAGCCGGCGGCGAGCCAGGCGTCTTTGGATGGGCTGTCGTCGCAGTTGGGCAGGACTGGCTGCGAGCGGCCCCCGAATCGGCGGATGAGCTTCCAGCGCCGCGTGCGCACCGCACGCATCGGCTCGTAGGCCGCGTGGTATGTGACCTCGAAGAAGAGCTCGCCGTGAATCTCCTCCGCCTCGCCCCGCACGAGGGGCAGGAGCGACTTGCCCTGGAGCCACCCCGGCGGCTCGATCTCCAGCAGCTCGCAGACCGTCGGGAAGATGTCCATGTGCTGCACCATCCCCTCGACGAGTCTTCCGCCCGCGAAGCCGCCCGGCCCCCTGACGATGAGCATCGTGCCCAGGCCGTGGTCGGTGAGGTTGCACTTCATGTAGGGGAACGCCAGCCCGTGGTCGGTGGTGCAGACGACGATGGTGTTCGCGGCGAGGCCAGCCGCGTCGAGGGCGTCGAAGACGGCGCCCATCGCGGCGTCGAGGACGCGTGCGCTGGCCTTGAAGGCCGCCATGTCGGCCCGCGTCGCCGGTGTGTCGGGCAGCGGGGCAGGGGGGCGGCACCAGCGCGGGTCCTCGGTCGGGCCGGGCGGCGGGAACTCGCGGTGCGTCTCGAAGAAGCCAACGTCGAGGAAGAAGGGCTGCGCCGGCCCGCTGCGCAGGAACTCGACGGCCCCCGCCTCTGGCCTCCGCTGCTGCGGATTCCGCAGGTCGAGTACCGCGTCGTAGCCGATGATGGCGGCGTCCCCGGCCACGTGCTGCACGCCGCAGAGGGTCGAACGGTAGCCCGCGTTGCGGAGCGTGTGGACGATGTGGGTCTTGTAGTCGTAGAGCGCCCAGCCGCGATGGGCAAGCCCGTTCATCCCGTTCGAGTGGGGGCACATGCCGGTCAGCAGCGCCGAGCGGCTGGCCGAGCAGGTTGGCGTAGAGCAGAAGTTGTTCCTGAAGACCACCCCCTGCTCTGCGAGCCGCTGGAGGTTCGGCGTCGGCACCGCATGGCCGTAGGGCTGGATGTAGCGCCCCGTGTCGTGCGAATGGATGTAGAGGATGTTCGGGCGGTTCACGCTTCTCTCCTTGTCCTCGACTGTGCCTTTACGTGCGAGCGCCCTATCATACTCGATCCGTTGAAAACCGTTCAAGATCGTTGAAAACCGTTGAAGTGGTCGGACGACTTGAACGGTTTTGAACGATTTTGAACGACTTGAACGGTTTTCAACGACTTGGTATGATACGCCGGCGTCGTGAAGGCCAACCCAGGGAAAGGAGGCGGCGAACATGATCAGGATGCCCAAGGTGAAGCTCGGGTTCGTGCCGGCCAATCGCGGCTTCTTCTCGGACAAGTTGGCCGCGAAGATGCGCAACGAGACCGTGAAGGTGTTGAAGGCCATCGGCGCGGAAGTCGTCGTGCCCTCCGCCGCCGACACCAAGGTCGGCTGCGTGGAATCCCTCGACGAGGCGATCAAGGTCGGCCGCATGTTCCGCGAGGCACAGGTCCAGGGCATCGTCGTATCCGCAGTCAACTTCGGTGATGAGCAAGGCGTCGCAATCGTCCTCAAGGAGTCCGGCCTCCGAGTCCCCATCCTCGTCGTCGGCTGCCAGGAGGAGGCGGTGCTCAGCCGCGAGATCGAGCGGCGCGACAGCTTCTGCGGCCTGCTGAGCATCGGCGAGGCGCTCCGACAGCTCGGCCTGTCCTACTCCGTGCCCGAGGCGCCCATCTGCTTCCCGACCGACGAGAGCTTCCGCTCCACCGCCAGCCGCTTCCTCGCCGTCTGCCGCGTCGTCGCCGGCATCCGCTCCGCACGCTACGGCCAGGTGGGCGCGCGGCCCGACGCCTTCTGGACCTGCCGCTACAACGAGAAGGCCCTCCAGGCCCTCGGCCCCACCTGCGTGACCCTCGACCTCTCCGAGGTCATCGGACAGATCAACGCTATGAAGACCGACGCCGCCGTCAAACGCACCATGGCCGACATGAAGAAGTCCATTGACACCTCGGCCGTTGAAGACGAGATTCTCGCCAAGATCGCCAAGCTCGAGCTCGTGCTGAAGAAGTTCGTGTCCGACCGCAAGCTCGACGGGTTGGCCATCCAGTGCTGGACCTCGATTCAGCAGAACATCGGCATCTGCACCTGCGCCACGATGGGCCGCCTGGACGACCGCGGGACGCCGTGCGCCTGCGAGGCGGACGTCATGGGCCTTCTCTCGATGCACGCCCTCCAACTGGCGAGCGGCGGCCCGAGCTGCCTGGCCGACTGGAACAACCTCCACAACGAGGACCCCGAGCTTGTGAACTGCTGGCACTGCGGGGTGTTCCCGCACAGTTGGGCCAAGGCCGAGCGCAAGATGGCCTGCCACGAGATCATCGCCGGCACCGTCGGCCGCCACAAGGCGATGGGCGTCGTCGAGTTCGTCATGGCCGACGGCCCAGTGACCCTCTGCCGCGCGACGCAGGACAATGCGGGCGGCTTCAAGGTCGCGCTCGCCCAGGGCGCCGCCGAGCCCAACGCCGCCGTCACCTTTGGCGCCTATGGCTGGGTCCGCATCCCCGACTTCCAGCGCCTCTACCGCCTCGTCCTCCTGCGCCACTTCCCCCACCACGTCGGCATGAACCGCGCCCACGTCGGCAATGTTCTCTGGGAAGCCTTCGGCAACTACCTCGGCTTCAAGACCTACACCGCCGCAAACACGAGCGGAGAGTGGACCCCTGAGCTGCCGTTCGGCGCCTGATGCGTGATGGGCATCCTACTGTGTCCCTTGGGTCACTTTGGTCCCTTATGTCCCTCATGTCCCTTTCCGTGCCACGTCCCGCGTGCCGCGTGAGCAGAAGCATGCCCATGCTGGCGTTCGCCATCGCTCTGGTTTGGGCCGGAGCGGCGGGGGTGGCAGGCGAGGACGTGGTGCAGTTCGACTTCGGGCGGGAGGAGGCGGCCAGGGATTGGGCGCCGGCGAAGCTGCCAGGGGTGGCAACGGAGGCGCCGCCGCCGAGGGTCGAGACCGAGGTGAGGCTTGGCTCGCGGACACAGAAGGCCAGGACTTGACCCGAGACGTGACTTGCGCCATCATCCTGGGGTGGGACAGTGCCAATGAACAAGCCCACGGTTCCTCTGGCCTTCGCGTTGGGGCTGTGCGCCGCGGCGGCTTCGGGTGAGGCGGCGGAGCATGGCCATGCGGAGGGTGGGCATGCGCACGAGCACGACTTCGCGGTGGTCCCGCCCGCCCTGGGCGCTAGCCTGCGCGACGGCTGGCTCGACAGGTGGCCGCACTCGCACTATTCGCGGCGCGGCACGCCGTTCGTCCACACCTTCGTCAGCGAGCCGGCGTTCCTTGACCGCGATTTCTTTCTGGACTTTTCGCTGGCGAAGGGGAAGGACGGGGTGGAAGCAGAGGCGGAGGCGGAGCTCGAGTGGGCCATCACGCGGCGAATCGGGCTGGTGGTGGAGGCGCCATTCGTCTACCTCAATCCCGACGGGGGCGGAACCGAGCGGGGCCTGGGCGACGTGGCGGTGGCCCCGCGGCTCCTGCTGCTCGACTACGACCGGTTCCTCCTCTCCGCGAACGTCGAGTTCCAGTTCTCCACGGGCGACGAGAAGCGCGGCCTGGGCGCCGGCGAGACGGTCTTCGCACCGTCGCTCTCCTCGTGGCTCGACCTCGGCGGCAACCTGACGCTCCACAACAACGCGGGCTTCGAGCGCGGGCTGAGCAGCGGCTCGGACGCGTTCGTCTGGGGCGGCGCCCTCACGTGTTCAATCTACACCAGGGGCACGCCGGTGGTCCTTCGCGCCGATGGCGCGGTGCGCGGCCACTTCCCGGCGGGGCTGCTCAACCTCATAGCGGAGATTCGCGGCGAGCACCCGCTCGACGGCCCCGACGAGGGAGAGGGGACCGGCAGGTGGATTCTCGGGGCGTCGTACTCGCTCTCGCCGCACGTCGAGGTTCGGGGTGCGCTGATGTTTCCCGCATGGAACCCGCGCGATCTGGACGGCGGCGCGATCCTCGGCCTGATCTACCATTTCTAGGCCAGACATGAGCAACCGGGGCGGACCCGGCGGTCCACCCCGGCCGCTCTGTCCGTCGCAGCCTTGCCGGGGACTATGCCGGCTTGGCTCGGAAGGGCTTGACGGCCACGTTGGCGCCTTCCACCTTCGCCTTCCCCCTCTTCGGGTTGATCTTGAGGCCGGCGAGGGCGGCCACGACCGAGTACTTGCCGTCGGCCACGCCGACGAAGCTGAACTCGCCCAGGCCGTTCGTCGTCGTGGTGGCGGCGAGCGCGTTCCCCGGTCTGGTGAGGAGCTGGACTGCGACGCCGGGCACCGGCACGGGCGGCTTGGCGTTGGTGACCACGGAACCCGACACGATGAAGCCGTTCGCGGGGTCAACGTCCGTGGCCGTGAAGTTGCGGTTGGGCACGCTCGCGTCCACGACCTCCACCGGCATGCTCGGCGGGGTGAAGGTGAAGCCTGGCCGGCTCGGCGTGAGCGTGTAGGGGCCAGGGGCCAGGCCGGCGAACGCGAAGTTGCCGTCGCCGTCGGTCGCCGTCTGGGCGTTGGAGCTGCCGGTGAGGTTCATGGCCACGCCGAAGAGCCCGAGGCCGCCGGCAGTGACCCTGCCCGAGATGCTGAAGGTGGCGACTTGTCCGGCGAGTGCCGCGAAGTCCACGCCGACCAGGCCGTCGCCGGCTATGGTCACGGTCCTGACCGGCGGGTCGAAGGCGGTGGCGGGCAGGGAGGGGGCGACGTTGTAGGTTCCGGCGACGAGGCCGGCGATGCTGTAGTTGCCGAGGACATCGGAGACGGCGCTCTTGGGCGGCCCGCCGCCCAGGCCCGCGGCGACCGCGTTGACCGTGACCCCGGCCAGGGGGCCGCCGCCGGCGGCCGACACGTGGCCGGTGATCGAGAAGGTCTGCTGGTCCCCGCCTGTCCCGATATCGATGGGGATGCGGGCGGTGAAGCGGACGTCGCGCCGGAGGGTGTCAATGAACTCCACGGTGGCGTGGCCGGCGACGGGGACGGAGGAGCGGATGAGGCAGTCGAAGCGCCGGGCGACGCTCCACTCCATCGGCGTGCCGGCGGGGACGAGGACGGGGGCGTTGTAGTTGCCGTAGGGCGGCACGCCCAGGGCGCGGCCGTCCCACGCGATTATCACCACGTCCACCGGGAAGGTGATCCGGGCGCTGTTGTAGGCCCCGTTGAGGACGCGCAGCAGCACGGTCTGGTTGAGCTGGGCGCTGACGGGGACCTGGACGCCCGCGACGCCGCTCATCAGCTCGGGTGGGATGACGATGCCGTGGGGCACCTCGCCCGAGCCGGGGACTTGGAGCACGCCGCTGTCGTCGGGGATGGGCACGCCGGTGCAGTAGAAGTGTGTGGAGCGGAAGTCGTTGAAGGCGAAGAAGTCGGTGGGGCCGACCCCGCCGCCGGCGTTGCCGTGGAAGTTGTCGTTCACGCCGGGGATGCTGCCCTGCCTGGGGTAGGTGGCGCGGGGGTCGTCGCCGAGGTTCGACCAGTTGATGTCGCGGTCGTCCAGCACCCAGAGGGCCTCGACGTCGTAGGGCACGGTGTGGGCGTGGGGGTCGGTGGGGAACTTGAGCCAGGCGGGCAGGTTGGGGTTGCCGGCCTCGGGGTCGGCGGTGTCGAGTGGGTTGAAGTTGTCCTGCCCGAACTGCGGGAAGGCGGCGAGGTTGGCGGCGATGCGGCGCCGGCCGAGGGGGAAGCCCGGCTCGGGGCGCCCGTTCCCGATCGGCGTGTTGTTCAGAGTCACCGTGCCGTCCGGGTTGAAGCTCGCGACCGAGGCGAAGAAGGCGTCGGGCGGGTCAATGATGGTGAAGCCGTAGAGGCCGAACTCGAAGTGCTGCATCGTGTTGCGGTGGCAATGGTAGAAGTAGGAGCCGATGAAGTTGGGCTGGAACTGGTAGACGTAGTGGCCGAGTTCCATCGAGCAGTGGCCCACGCCGTCGTTCATGGGCGTCGGCTCTTGCCCATGCCAGTGGATGGTGTGGGGCGGCGGGCCCATGCCCGAGGTCTCGCAGTGGAAGATGGAGCCGCGGGGCACCCGGTTCGTGGGCGCGGGGAACGTGCCGTCCTTCGCCGCGTTGATCCCCTCGCGGTCGCGGAAGAGGAAGAACTCCATGTCCTGCCCGTCCCACGTGGGCAGGGTCATGCCGTGCATGAGTTGGAACTGGCGGGTGTGGGGCACGTCGGGCGGGTTGTCCTGGAGGAAGCCGGCCGCGGCCATGACCTCGGGCACAGGGCTGGTGGGCGCCACCTCGTCGGGCGTGGCCGGGCTGGCGGCGGGCGGGTCGAACATCTTGCTGAGCATGCCCTCCATTCCTTCGACCGAGCGGCGCAGGATCGTGTGAGCTGGGAACGCGAATGACATCTGGCTTCTCCTTTGCTGGTTTGGGTCCCTGGTCTTTGCCGGCCCTAGACAGGGAACGGTGGCCGGTCGGCGATCCAGGGCAGCGAGTCGTCCTTGCTTGCGCCCTGGATACAGGCCGTGCGTGCCTGGTTGATGCCATAGACCAGGACCTGTGGGGTCTGGTCCAGCCCCAGCATCATCGCGAGATCGTGGTCCATTGGGAACGTCTGCGGGGGCAGGGCGGGGTGGGCGCCGTGGTTCGCCCCTGGGGCGGCGAACAGGTCTTCTGCGTGGAAGTGCGGCAGCGGGATGTTCCGGTCGCCGATGAAGTACATGCCCGAGATGAGGGCCGTGTTGTAGTTGCCGCCCTGCGTGGTCTGGGACGGCTCGGAGTGGTCGTGCACGGGGAAGCACAGGGGCGACTGGCGCACCCTCAGGGGCACGGGCGTCACGCCGTCCACCGAGGAGAGCGCCGTGCCAGCGTCGGGGATGAAGATGTCGAGTTCCTGCTCCGGCGGCCACGCGGTGGTGCCGGCCAGGCTGATCAGGGCGGGATCGGGCGCGCCGCCGCGGCCGATGCCGCGCGTGTTCGGCACGTCCGGGCACCGCATGAAGGGAACCAGGATGTCGTAGCGGGAGGACGGGGCTCCCGGCGGGTTGAGGGTGAACGTGTCCACCCAGATGACCCCGGGCCTAGCCAGCGTCGCGTTGTCGGCCCCCACGCCCACCGGCGCGCCCTGCACCACGCCGTCCACCGAGATCACGTAGAAGTGGTTGGCGTGCAGGTGCATCGAGTGGGTCATGAGGCCGGCGTTGAGGATGCGGATAACGAGGGGCTCGCCCACGCGGGCCATGGGGGTGATGACGGGGTTGTCGTGGGAGAAGTGGCCCGGCTGGCCGTTGGGGGTGAAGAACTGCGGGATGTCGCTAGCCAGGTTGATGTCGTGGCTGTTGGGGGCGAAGGCGTCCCGGGTGAAGCGCTCCACGATCTCGGCGGGCGGCATGATGACGCCTTGCCCCAGGCTGCCGACGTCGCGGAAGAGGGCCGCGGAGGCCTGGTGGCAGATCCAGACGTACTGGCGGAAGGGGGGCGTCATGGTCGCCGGGTCGCCCTCCTCCCAGGCCAGGCCGGGCCAGTGGGCCGCGGTGCCGAGCTCGTTGAAGAGCTGCTGCACTTGCGGCGTGGGGGCGGCGTAGGGCGTCCACTTGTTCGCCCCCACGGGCGCGGCGGGCATGACGATGAAGGCGCCGTGGAGGCCCATGACGCGGTTGACCGGCGCGTTGAGGTTGTCGTGGTAGAGGAACGAGCCGGTCGTCGTGGCCGTGAACTGGCCGACGAAGACGTTGTTCGGCGCGTCCTGGACCGGTGGGATCTCCCCTGTGTCGAGCATGCCGGGGATGACCATCGCGTGCGGCTCGTCGAGGTCGTTGATGACCGTGATGTCAATCGTCTCGCCCTGGGTGACGAAGATGGTGGGGCCGGGCACCTCGGCGGGGAAGCGGTCCTCCTTGAACACCCAGAAGTAGCACCTCGCGCTGTTCTCGCGGTTGTGGGTCCCCATCTCCTTGATGGCGTCGGTGATATGGAAGGTCAGGGGCGAGGCGGCCGCGGCGGCCGCGTAGGCGCGGTTGCCCAGAATCCCCGCCACGTCGGTGCCGACGACGATGGCCGCCACCCCGCCCCCGAACCTCAGGAAGTCTCGCCGACTCAGTTCTCGACCTCTCATGGTGCGCTCCTCTCTGTTGTTTGCTGCCCGTGGGGCCGGAGGGCCGCCGGGTCGTCAGCCGCCCGGCGCCATCCGGTCAGGTGCATCGCACGCTGCTCGGCCGAACCCACGGCCAGCCGGGCCCCTCCCACGGGCCGGCCATCTCCTGCATACCTGCCTCCTTCCTCAGTCGCGTCGCGTGGCCGGCCGCGCGCTCATCGAGGTTCCGTTGGCCCCTGTCGCGGGCTGTCAGGCCCGGCTTGGTTCTCAGGCTCTCCTCACTCTCACGCCTTTCTCATAATCGCCCGGCGCGCGCAAATCGTCAATCGGCGCAACCCCCGCAATCCGTGTCGGGCAAAATGCTGAATGCGCTATCGGAGTTGTCCCCGACAAGGAGTGTGGCCCCCAGGCCTGGCAGCCACCGATCCTCCTCCGTGCAACCCCCTCTCCCAAAGTGAGAGGGGAACGCGGGAAGCAACCGGGTGCCAGGATTGAGGGCCATGCACCCCGACAAGCTGAGTATGGCCCCCAGCTCTGGTGACGCTCTTCGGCTCCGAGGCTCCGAACGGAGCGTACTATAGCAGCCCAGGGCGAAGCCCTGGGACAGGCGGGCGGCCAGATTCAGCCCTGTAAGGGCGTACTAGCCGCCGTGGGCAGGATGTGCCGTCCGTACCACATAGTACGCCCTCTCAGGGCTGACCTACCCATCGCCCCTTTCCCAGGGCTTCGCCCTGGGCTGCTATAGTGCGCCCCTATCGGGGCTCCGGAGTAGTTCACCAGAGCTGGGGGCCATACTCCGACAAGCTTGCCATGTGGCGCAGGATGTGTACAATGGCCCATGCCGGCCAGGCGGGTCGCCCGCGAGATGGAGGAGCCAGCGATGCGGGTTCTGGTCATCGAGGACTACGCGCCGCTGCGCAAGGCCGTGAGCCAGTTCCTCGGCGAGGCCGGCTTCGCCGTGGACGGCGCGGCCGACGGCGGGGAGGGCCTCGCCCGCGCGCTGGCGAGCGACTACGACGTGGTGGTGCTCGACCTGATGCTGCCCGGGCTTGACGGCTGGTCGGTGCTCCGCCAGTTGCGCGGGGCGGGCAAGAAGGCCCACGTCCTCATCCTCACCGCGAAGGCGGCGCTGGAGGACCGCGTGGAGGGCCTCAACCTGGGGGCCGACGACTACCTGGTGAAGCCGTTCGCCCTCGAGGAGCTGCTCGCACGGGTCCGCGCGCTCGTCCGCCGAAAGTACGAGGCGAAGGACCCCGTGATCCGGGTGGCCGACCTGGAGGTTGACACGCTGGCGCGGACGGCCCGCCGCGCCGGCGAGCGAGTCGAGCTCACGCCGCGCGAGTACGCGCTCCTCGAGTTTCTCGCCCTGCGCGCCGGCACGCTGGTCCCGCGAACCGACATCTGGGAGCACCTCTACGGCCTGGAGGCGGCGGCGCCGAGCAACGTGGTGGACGTCTACGTGGGCTACCTGCGCCGCAAGCTGGAGCGGCCCGGCCTGCCGCCCCTCATCCACACGCGGCGCGGGATGGGCTTCGTCCTGGGAGCCCAGCCGTGAGCGTCTCCCTGCGCGTCCGCCTCATGGCCGGCACCGCGCTCGCCGTCGGCCTCGTCATCGCCGCAACGGGCGCTTTTCTTTACACCCTCGCACGGGCTTACCTGCGGGCCGGATTCGACGCCGAGCTCAAGGAGGACGTGCGCGCGCTCGCCGCCCTCGTCGAGCTCCAGGAGAGGGGCATCGTGGCCGAGCTCGACGCGCAAACCATGCCCCAGTTGCGCCCCGGCGGCCACTCGGAGTTCGTTCAGGTCTGGGCCGCCGGCCGCACGGTCATCTACCGCTCGCCTTCCCTGGGCATCAGCGACCTGCCGCGCGTCACAGGCCCTCTGGACACCCCGACCGTTCGGTCGGGCCGGCTGCCCGACGGGCGGCGCGGCCGCCTCGTCGGCATCACTTTCCTCCCCCGGGCGGACCACCCGGAGCGCTGGAAGGCGCCGCTGCCCCAGGAGCGCGAGGAGGCCACCCTCGTCCTCGGCCGCGAGACTGGCGAGATAGGAGCGGCGCTGGCGCGGCTCCGCGCCCTCGTCGTCGCCATCGCGGCCGGCGCCATCATCGCCTCGGCCGCTCTCCTCGCCCTCGTGGTCCGCCGGGGCCTGAGGCCCGTCAACGGCCTCGCAGCCGAGATCGCAGGGGTCGGCGAGGACCGCCTCCCCGCCCGAATCGAGCAGGGCGGAGTCCCGGCCGAGCTCATGCCCGTCGTCGGCCGGCTCAACGACCTCCTCGCGCGCCTCGGCGCCGCCTTCGAGCGCGAGAGGGCCTTCTCCGCCGCCGTGGCCCACGAACTGCGGACCCCGCTCGCCGGCCTGCGCGCGACCCTCGAGGTCGCGCTCTCCAAGGAGAGGGACCCCGCCGCCTACCGCGCCGCCCTGGCTGACTGCCTGGGCATCTGCTCGCCCATGGAGACCATGGTCAACAACCTCCTGGCCCTGGCCCGCGCCGACGCGGGCCAGCTCCAGCTCCTCAGCGAGCCGGTCGGCCTCGACGAACTCCTGCGCGAGTGCTGGCGGCACTTCGCCGCTCGGGCCGAAGAGCGCCGCCTCCGCGTCGAGTGGGACGTTGACCCCGCCGCGGCCATCGAGACCGACCGCTGCTGCCTGAGGCTCATCCTCCAGAACCTCCTCGACAACGCGGTGACCTACGCCGACCCCGGCGGCCTCGTGCAGGTCCAGGCCAGCCTCGGCGGCAACGTGGCGGTATTGACGGTAGCCAACACAGGCAGCCGCCTCGCCCCCGAGCAGGCCGGCCACGTCTTCGAGCGCTTCTGGCGCGGCGAAGCGGCACGCAGCGACACCGGGACCCATTGCGGCCTCGGCCTGTCGCTCTGCGAGAAGCTCGCCCAGGCCCTTGGCGGCTCCATCGCCGTCGAGTCCGCCCCAGGCGGCCTCTTCACCGCGCGGCTGCGCCTCCGAGGAGCCGAGTGGACCCCTGATGCGCCCTGTGGCCGCAACCAAAGGGGATGATTGGATGCATGGATGAATGGATGATTGTCTGACACTCTCCCACCCATCCACCCATCCACCCATCCACCCATCCATTCATCCATTCATCCATTCATCCTTGCCAGCAGGCCGAGGTTCGCAGCAAAGAGGAGCGGTTTGGAGTCCTCAACAGGGTAGGCCCTTGCACTTTCGCCCCGGTGCAGGAGAGCATATCACAATCCAAGTCGGGGCGGAAAGGAGTGCCCAATGAGGGCGTGTGTCGTTGTCGGGCTTGCGCTCGCCGTTGCATCCCTGGCTATCGCCGGCGAGGAGCCGAAGCAGAGGCCCAACTTCGGGGCCGGAACCTTCGTGTCCGCCGAGGTCGCCGGCGAGGTGGTGAAGTGGACGGTTGACCTCGGCGGCGACGCGGGCAAGAAGACCCTCGAGATGAGCGCGGACGTGAAGGTCCAGTACCTCGAGAAGGAGGGTGTGAAACAGGCGCAGGGCATCGCGCCGGTGGCCGGCCGCGACTTCCGCGAGATGGAAGGCGCCATCGTCGCCAAGGGCAAGTTCGCCTCCGCCAAGCTCGATGGCGAGAAGGTCACCGTTTCGATCAAAACCGAAGGCGACAAGACCCTTGACATCGTCCTCCCTGCCAAGGTGGGCGTCGTCTACCGCGAGCAGGAGGGGAAGCTGACCCTCTTCCGCATCGGCATCCCGCGCCCGCCCAGGGCGCCTAAGGCCGAGAAGTAGCCTCTCCCGAACACTCGTTTCTGAACGGCACGTGGCCGCAAGCGTCCCGCTTGCGGCCACATTGCTTTCCCGGCCAGCCTATCGTGAGCCGGGCAGCAAGCAGCAAATCACAAGCTCCAAGCGCCAAACAAACTCCAATCCCCAATGATCCAAACGAACACGACGCGGCGGTCAGCCCGCGCGTCTTGCCTCGGCCTTTTACCTTTGGGACTTGGACGTTGTTTGGGCTTTGGTGCTTGGTTCTTGGGATTTTGAGATTTCCCGCCCGCCTCCGGCGGGCGGGCTAGCCTTCGCGGAACTCGCGCTTCTCGGGGTCGTAGACCTGCCGGCGGCCGGTGTCGAGCGCCCGCATCGCCATGATCACCGCCACGGCGTGCTGGTAGCCCGCCTCGAGCGAGGCGTTGGGCGCCTTGCGGCTCCGAAGGCACTGGAGCCAGTCCAGGAAATGATCGGGCCGCTCGACGGGGGCGACGGCCGTCTCCTTGTCCAACTGTCCCTTCTTCACCGCCCCCTCGCCCGAGACCAGCGGCTTGTTCCAGTCCACCATGTTCATCGCGCCATGCTCGCCGAACATGCGGAAGGTGTTGCCCCCGCCGTTCCCGAAGTTCGTCGAGCATCCCCACCACGTCGCGGTACGAGACGAACTGCTTCGGCTCGCGGCCGTACCACTCCTTCGCCAGTGCCGCCGCCCGTTCCCGTGCCGGCCGCCACGGGTCGGCCACGGCCACGAACTCTACGTTTTGCTCCTTATCATGTTTGTGTACCCCGGCCATGTGAGCCCCCACCCCCCGGCTCCCGCACCCGATCACCCCAATAGCGATTCTGTCATTCACCCCGAGCACGCGCCCCCACCCCGCCGCGCCCAGCGCCGCCCCCATTGCCCCCGCCGTTCCCAGAAACTGCCTGCGAGACGAACGCTGCTTCATTACCAGTCCTCCTGCAACGCTCTGAGGGAACCACACAGCGGGTGAGCAGCCTCGGTCGCTGGCGCGGGCTCCACGATGGCAAGCCGACCCGACGCAGTCAACGAGCCGCTGCGGGATGAATTCACTTTCACAGTTTCATCTCATGGAAGGGAACGAAAGCCCTTCCTTCCTGCGCCGCCTTGACGATCTTGAAGCGCAAGCCGTCAGCCAGGGCAACGCGCCCTTCGAGGACAAGTGTCAGATCCTGACCATCCATGAGTATTATGTTGGCGCCGCCGCCATCGAACTTGCGCGCTACTTCGTCACGGAAGCCCTGGATTGACATGAACAACCCCCTCGTGCTCTCAAGTTTGTCGTTCACCTTGCCCTGGAACGCAAGCAGCTCTGCTTCGGTCGGCATGTCCTTTCGCCACTTCGCCTCAACCAGATAGTCAAATCCGTCCAGTCGGAAGTGCCCATCAATCTGTTGCGTCGGGGTCCGGTAGGGTTTCCTGTACTCGATCTCGAATAGTGCGAACAGTTCATTCAGCAGATCCTCCAGGCTATAGCCTGCAGCTTGCCTATCGGGATCTGCCACCCCTGCGAGGAACTGCACTCTCGCAGCGCTGAGTTTGGCCGCCCTTTCCCGCAGCACACGGGCACTCTCTTCGGCACGCCTCGTTCTACTCTTGGTGTCCTCCTTCTGCTTCTTCACAATGATGTCCTTGCTGAGGGCCAGTTCCTTGAGGGCACGCAGTGCGCCCAAGGCAGCATCCCTGTCCGGGACACCACTATCAGGAACATCCCTCAGATTGCACAGGGCTGTGAGAAGCCGCCTTTGGGCAAGCGCACCGTCTTCCGTCTCAGCAAGTTCACTGAGCAACTTGCGCGCCCATGTGAACTTGTACTCGTCGCGGTACTTCCTCACAAGGGCCTTGTCGACACCCGCCGAGAGTAGGAACGCCTCCATCTGATCCTTGTAATAGAAACTTCGACCGAAGCACTGTATCATGGCTTCGACGATTTCATACGGCAGGCCACGCACACGCTGCCTCCGGTCCGAGTGAGTGAGTTCCGGGCCGACCCCACCGATTCGTCCAGGCCACCTGCCCATTTATTGCCGGCCGGTTCGCGCCTTCGGCGGCACGAGCTTCTCGGGGTGCTTCGCCTGTTCGCGGCGAAGGTGGGCGACCCAGCCGCTCAGGCCGCCGTGCTCGCGGACGAGGCGGCGGCGCCTCTCCCGCACCTCGTCAATCAAGGGATCGGGACAGGGTTCTTGTGTCTGTTTCATGGGCCTACCCCCGCTAATCCTCACGCAAGCAGTCTACGCCGTCGGCATGGGCTTGTCAACACCAAAGGGCCACTCCCTGCCAAGCCGAAAGCGGCGTCGAGCCGCCGCACTCCGACAGGCTGACGCATCGCATGGTGCCCCCACCGCGCATTGATGAGCGAGGATCAAACGGGGCCTTCGCGAAGGCACCCACTAAAGGAGCCGGGGTGAGCCGAATGACGCGCGGCAGCCCGTCGGAGTGCGGTCGCTTGAGACCGCTTTGCTTTGCGTACGTGTCAGGCGTTCACAGGGTGTCGGGTGCCACCTGCGACCATTCCAGCCAGCCGGCCTTTCTGCGATCGCCGCCGGCGGCGCGGAGCTCGGCAAGCGCTTCGCGGGCAATCTGGGCCTCCTCAAGCGTCTCGAGCCATTCGATAAGCGCTTCCCAGTCCTCCGCGCTCACGATGGTGAACCGCTTTCCCTTGAGCGTGGCGAATTGGACCGGCGCCCCCACCGACCTCGTGTCGGTGGCACGAAAGGAGGGACAGCCACCTATTTCTGCTCCTCGCCCGCGCGGGCGAAGTCGGCGATGAGGGAATCGCCTCGCTCCCATTCCTCGGGGGTGAAGGCGACGGCCTCGATGGGCTCGAAGAGCTCGTAGACGGCGGCGGTGAGGATGTCAATCCGCTTCCAGTAGCCCTTGCGCCGGAAGCTCTCGGAGATGACGGCGAGGTCAATGTCGCTCCCCTCGTGCGCCCTGCCCGTGGCCCAGGAGCCGAACAGGATGATGCGCGGCGCCTCGACGCCCTGCTTCTCAAGGGCGTGGCGGAAGCGGCGAATGATTGCTAGAACTGACCTCTTATCCAAGCGAGGGTGCTCCTGCCTTGAGAGAGAATGCCTGCCGCTCTGGTCCGGCCGTAGGCCTTCTTGAGGGCGGCCAGCTTCTCCGGGTATCTCGTCGGTATGCTTGCTTCGCTGAGCCTCACAAGGAAGCTCCCAATGTCAGGAGGAGGTGATAGCCCCACTTGCTTGGCAAGGCCGACCAGGCTATGGCTCCTCGGTGGGTGCGTGCCCAACTTGGCGGCATAGGCTGCCTTGAGCGCCTTCTCGATGGACAAATGGCACATGAATACCGCATAGATGTACCTGCCCGCGTTGAACATGTCTTGCGCCGTCCCCATATCGTAGTCAGCCTGTTCGAGCCATTCTTTAGGCGACCGAGCCATGATCCGTCTCCCCTAGGCGTACGGGCTGGCGAATCCTGGGACTGGGTCCGCGGCGGGACAAGGGTTGCTCTACGACTTGGTGAAACTCGCACGGTTTGCGGGGCGTGCCAAGGCGATGGTCGAGGGCGTCGAGCAGGCGCTCGACGGTCGGCTCAAGCGCAACGCGTCGCGCCCCCTGATACGCGACGAACCATCCCCTGTGCGATCTCAGCAGTCGTGGCTTCTCCCTTGCCAGCCGTTCCCGGGGGCCGGCACTGCCTTTGGCCGTTTCGCCACTGCAACACCCATGGCGGGCTTCCTCTTTCCCCTGGGATTGTATTCCGCGCCTGCGCGGTTGTCAACGGCCGGGCGCGGCGGATGCGGGCTGGGCCTGCCCGTCAAAGCTCAGAGAGCAGTTCCTCCAGGTCGGCATAGTCGTACGGTGGCCGCGTGCGGACTGCCAGCACGTCCACAGCCTTGTCCGGTTCGCTGATCGCGTAGACGATGCGCCACTTGTCTAGTCGAAACCGCCACAGGTCGCATTCTGCACGTGGCGGGGTGAGCTTCCTGCTGTCCGAAGGCCGTGGGTCGTCAGCAAAGGCGTATACGGCGCGCCTGACCCTTTGGCGAACATGGCCCGGCAGGTTCTTGATCTCGCGCAAGGCCCGAGGCCTGATGTAGACGGTGTACACTCTCACTCGGTCTCGTCCGCCACTTTGGCCCACTCCAGCCAGCCGGCCTTCTTGCGGTCGCCGCCGGCGGCGCGGAGTTCGGCCAGCGCCTCGCGGGCAATCTGGGCGTCCTCAAGCGTCTCGAGCCATTCGATGAGCGCTTCCCAGTCGTCGGCGCTCACGATGGCAAGGCGCTTCCCCTTGACGGTGGCGAATTGGACCGACTGGAGTGCTTCTAGCCCGCTCATGGCGGCACCTCACACTTGCGCTATGCGAACATTCGTCTACATGTCGGCGACCATACCCCTTAGTTGGCATTCTAAGGCATAGCCGCGCTGTTGTCAACTCGTCCATGGCCTTGCCTTCTCAACTCGCCGAGCGGGCCAGCCCTTGGACTCGGCCCGCGGCGGGTCAAGGGTCGCTCTACGACTTGGTGGAAGTCGCACGGCTTGCGGGGCGTGCCGAGGCGATGATCGAGAGCGTCGAGCAGGCGGTCGATGGTCGGAGCAAGCGCCACGCGCCGCGCCCCCTGGTAAGCAACGAACCACCTTCTGTGCGTTCTGAGGAGGCGCG
The DNA here is from genome assembly GCA_016872875.1 of Planctomycetota bacterium. The sequence continues at coordinate 33,702 of VGYW01000008.1, forward strand.
GCTTCTCCCTGGCCCAGCCGTTCCTGGGGGCCGAGGAAGTCTCTGGCCGCTTCGCCACTGCAACGCTAATCGCGGGCCTCCTCCCAAGGTCTCCGTGCCAATCCTCACGCAGGCCGTCTACGCGGTGGGCAAAGGGTTGTCAAACCCGAAAGGGTCTTGCCGCCAAGTCCAAAGCGGCGTCCAGCCGCCGCACTCCGACAGGCTGACGCATCACACAGGCGCCTCACGTCTCCGGAATGGTCCGGCATCGCGTGGGGCCTGGGCGAAGGACACGCTTGCCGGGGTGGCGATGAGTCACATGACGTGCGGCAGCCTGTCGGAGTGCGGTCGCTTGAGACCGCTCTGCCTGCCGCGTGGTCTTGGCGCTCGCTCGATCTCGCCTCCGACTGGCATTCTGGCCCCCGGTTGGGCCGTTGTCAACGGCCAAGCCTCTGTGGCAGTGATTCCGCAGTCGGGGACGTAAGGTATGGGGATTTCGTGAGGTAGAGCGATCTGGGGGTGGGGTCAGATTCGCGCGGCTTTCTGGGGGTGGTCGCAAGGGGCCTGGGTGCCCCCTCGTGAGGCCGTGAGCTTGTGGGCCGGGCTCCCTGGGCGTGGACTGGCTGCGCGCGGAGAGGTAAGGCGCACCTGCGCCTCGGCCTCCTTGGGGACGAAGACCTGGTGGACCCGCCCCTCCTTGCCAAAGGTCAGATAGAGCGCCAGGTGCATCTGGCCGGCGTGACAGCGGCAGGAGCGTTTGCCGCAGGTCAGCCGCCGGACCGACAGGGTCCCGCGCATCAGCGGCTCCTCAAAGAACTAATGCCCCGGCCCCCTCCCCTCATCGCGGAATCGCTGGCGGGTGAGGGCGGCGCCCTCGGCGGCGTGGTCGCCGAAGCGGGGGAAGAAGCCGACGATGACGCCGTCGGTGGGCTTGATGTTGGCGAAGGCGAACTTGTAGGCGGCCTCGGTGTCCTCGGGCCTGTCGGCGAGGCGGCCGCCGCCAAGGATCTTGAAGGCGAGGACGGGCCGCTTGACCTGACGGATCGCCTCGCACATGCGCGCGGGGTCGCTCGGGAGGAAGTTGCCCCAGAGGGGCACCTCGCCCACGGCGGCCTGAAGCTCCTCGGGCGTGCGCGTGAGGCGGTAGAAGCAGGCCATGTAGAGGTCGAGGTCCCAGCCGGCGTCCTCGGCGTGGCGGAGCAGGTCGGGGTTGTGGGCGGAGGTGCCGGCGAGGACGCCGAGGTCTTTGACCCGCATGGTGAAGTCGCGCACCTGCTGAATCTTGCCCTCGCGGAAGAGGCGGTCGGCCACGCCGCCGTGGTAGAGGACGGCGATGGGGTTGTGGCGGCGGACGACTTCGCGGAGGGCCGCGGGGTCCTCGGTGTGGGGGGAGTTGGCGAGGAAGACCCACTGGATGTTGCGGCCGGCGTCGCGCAGGCGGGTGAGGGCCTGGTCTATCTTCTCGTGCCACGAGGTCTGCCAGGTGTTGATGCCAACGTCCATGCAATGGGCGATCAGCTCCACTGTGCGGTCAAGGGTGAAGAACTCGTTCATGAAGCGCCCCACGAGGCCGCCCATGTACGAGTAGCCGAGGATGGGGTTGGCTCCGACGACGAGTCGGCTGACCTTGTGGGGGCCAATCCGAATGGTTGGCATTTCCTGGCCGGCGGGCTGAGCCATAGGTTCTTCTCCTTCAATGATCAGCATGCGGCCCCAACGTGGCTCCTGTTGCGGAGAGGCCAGCCCCGTGACACCCCACGGCGGGCGTAGCGACACGCGGCTCGCGTGTCGAGGACGGGACAGGCGAGCCGCCCGTCCCTACGACTCTCCGCAACAGGAACAACGTAGGGGGGATAACATCCTGGATGCGTCGGTGTCCTGCTCCCAAAGGGAGCGTAGTAGGTGGCCGGCGGCTTCAGCCGCCGGACAGGGATTGGAACGAACGAAGTCCCGAAGGGACGGCAGAGCGGGATGGGCGAACCGCTCGGCCGAGGGGCTCTGCCGTCCCTTCGGGACTGGGCCGTGGGTGAACTCCTGTCCGGCGGCTGAAGCCGCCGGCAACCCACTGCTGTCCCTTTGGGACTGCAAGCGCGTCCCCTTGGGGCGGGGCGCTATAGCTTCCACAGCAGTTCCGAGGACGGGGACAACGACGAGGACGATTGAGGAGCGTCATCGGGGCCGCACCTGTTCGTAGAGTTGTCGGGAGTTGATCTCTTGCATGTGGCGAGTGACGCTCTCGCCGTACGGCTCGGTGGTAATGAGGTTGCCCTCGGGGGTGTAGAGGCCGGAGGGGTCGCCGCGGACGTAGCCGAAGGAGCTCGAAAGGTAGTCGTACTCGCCCATGATCATGCGGGTGGTGAGGTAGGAGGTGTAGTCCTGGACGCGGCCGCGCTGCATGTGGAGCTCGTAGTTCTCGCGGCGCATCTGTTCGGAGTTGCGGGAGATGGTGTCGCTGAGCTTGCGGATGCCCTCGTGGTATTTGCGGAGGCCGTCGGCGACGTATTCGCCGACCTTCTGCTGGTTCATCTGGTAGGAGGTCATGATCTGGCCGAGGGTGGGGAGCCAGGCGTCGAACTGGGCGGCGGGCGCCCAGCCGGTGAGGTGGCCGAGGGAGAAGCTGGCGTCGGCGAAGTTCCCGATGCACCAGCCGAGGGAGACGCCTTTGTAGGGCTTGCCCTTGTGGTTGAAGGTGTAGAAGAAGTGCTCGACGGAGCAGGGGCGGCCGCCGGTGATGCCGGCGCGGAGGCCCTGAGCGAGGTCGGGGCGGTCCGTGACCTCGAAGCGGAAGGCCGTGCCGTGGCCGCCCTTGGTGCAGGCGAGCTCCATCGCCTGGTGCGGGCGGCAGAAGTTGGCGACGAGGACCCCCGGCATCCTGACGAGGTGGGCGTAGCGCGGGGTGATGAACTCGGCGTTGGCGACGACGAAGTAGACCTGCTGGGTGGGGTCGGAGGCGATGACCTGGCCCTTGCCGAGGTCGGCCTGCTGCCAGTTGGCGGGCGCGGCGTAGGAGCCCCAGCCGCCGGCGAGCTGGCGCGGGACGAGTTGCGGCACGGGCATCGGCTGCGGCTGGCCCTGCCCCGCCGCCTGGGCGCCGCCCTCGTCGAAGGCGAAGACGTTCTTCGCCACCCGCAGGTTGGCGAGGGTCTGGAGAAGGAGCGGGGCGGCCTTGTCCAGTTGGCCGTCCGCAGCGTCGAGCTGCTGCTTGAGGAGCAGGCCGTCGCCGCCAGTGACCATCGTGCGGAACTGGCGGCGCTGGTTCCGAGCGTCCGTGTAGGTGCCCTCGAAGAGGTAGACGGTCTTCTGGCCCACGGTGCGGGTCTTCGCGGCCGGGGCGAGCTGGATGGTGGGGGCCTGCTTGAACATCTCGCCGAGGACGAGGCGGACGTTTGCCGCGGCGTCGCGCCCGGCCGGGCTCACCCCGTGGACGTGGCTGACGACGTAGAGCCCCTCGGGGTGCATCACGCTGAAGGCGTACATCGCGGGGTCGGGCTGGAAGACCTCCTGGACGGTCCAGCCCTGGGGCTTCCTGAGGGTGAAGACGCAGTGCTTGGAGACGTAGTTGTCCCACTGCACCTTGGCGAGGTCGGCTGGCGGGGCGGCCGCCGGCCTGGGGGCAGGAGCGGGCGCGGCGGCGCCAGCCCCCTCGGTGAGCTCGAGGCTGGCGATGATGCGGCCGAAGACGAGCTGGTTCGCCGCGAAGTCCGCCTTCGCGCAGTTGCACGAGAGCATCACCTGATGGGTCTTCCCCTTCACGAACACGTAGTCGCCGATCATGGCCACGTTGTTGCTCAGGCTCTCGGCGCGCGCGAGGAGGCCCTGGCGGCCGGCCACGGGGAGGGGCTGGGAGCCGAGCAGCTTCCAGTTGGGGATCTGCTGCTGAAGGAATGCGGCGGCCGCCTTGAACCACTCCTCCACCGTGCCCTGCTCGAGCCGTGCGGCAAGGACCACCACGTTCGCCCGGCCATCCTGGGAAGAGACCATCGTCATCTGGCCGGCGCGCTGCTCCTTCCAGTCGGCGGGCGCCGCGATGCGCCAGGCGCCGTCGGGGTCGGCCACCTGCTTCGTCTCAGCCGCGAAGGCGGCTGCTGCCGCGACGAGAAGAAGCCACAAGGCCCGAGGCGTCTCGCGGAGTCCCATACGCTCTCCCTTTCACGGCGCGGCGCCGTCACGGCTCCAACTGCTCGTACACCATGGCCTCGGCGGGGGCTCCTGTGACGATCTTGCCGGTCTTCGGGTCCATGACCTGTTTTCCCGGATTGAACCACTTCGTCTTGCTCTGGATGGCGATGCCCTTGCCGTACCGCTTCTGGATGAACTGGGCCCAGTCGCGGTACAGGTAGTGCTGGTCGGGCCGCAGGATGGTGTCCTGGCCGGTGATGCCGACCACGCGGTAGCTGTAGACCGGGTCGAGGACGTAGGTCGGCTTCTTCTCCCCGATGGCTCGGACGCCTGTGGCGTCGTGTCCCTTTCCCGAGCGGGCGACCTTCTTCTTGTCGCCTTTGTCCACGATTGCGCTCACGAGGAGGTGGACGAACTCGAACTTCCGCAACGGGATGCCCATCCTGTCGCGGATGCCCCGCCATTCAGGGTTCTCGCCGCAGAGGATGCCGGTGATCGCGCTGCACTCGGGGATGCGGTTCGGGTCGTAGTAGCCCTTGGGGTGGTTTTCGAACTCGGGGTTGAAGTCCTTGGGGAGCTTGGATTGGTCGTAAGCCTTCGAGTTGGCCTCGTTGACGATGGCCTTGTAGGCGCCGAGGATCTGGACGTACTCGCCGCTGGCGGCGATCCAGCTCAGGCGGTCGTAGTTCACCAACTGCCCCGCGGCCCTGTGCTCGGCCATGTTGATGGAGACGTTCACGCCCGACCCGTCGGAGAGGGTAACCCAGGCCCAAAGGGTGTAGTCGCTGCCGCGGTCGTGAACGTCCCCCCAGCGCACCTTGTCGGTATAGTAGGGGTCCGGGGGGAGAGTTTGCGACGCGTCGGTGCCCATGGGGCCCTGAGCACGCTTGTTCCCGGTTCCAGTAGGAGTCCAGGCGCCGCCGGTCGTGCCTTTTACGAGGGTGCCCTTCTCCTTGGTCGTGGGAGGGGGCGGCCCGCCGTTCGACATGGTGGTTCTCCGATCGCTTCCTCCCGTGTCTGGCCTCAGAGCCCCTCGGCCTCCCAGCCCTTGCGGTAGGTGCGGCGGAGGAGTTTTTGGGCATCGGCGTTGTTCGGGACCTTCAGGCTCGCGGCGTCCCACTCGAGGAGGGTGTTGGGCACGCGGATGGCCACGGTGCCCAGCAGGATGGCCTCGGCCATCGGGCCGACCTGGATGAAGTGGCTCTCGGTCGGTTCGCCGCCGAGGCAGGCGCTCACGAAGTGCTGGTAGTGGTCGCGGCCGGGGAGCTTGGGGCGCTCGATCTTGGCGAACTTCTCTTTCGGGAAGAGCTGTGGGCCGGAGCCGTGCTGGACGAGGAGCGTCCCTTCGGTGCCGATGACCATCGCCGATTCGGCAGGGTAGCCCGGCTTGCCGGCCTCGAAGCCGGCGAGCTTCTGCACGTCGTCGGGCGGGTAGAACTCGCCGTCGAACCATTCAAGGGTGAGGTCGCCATCGGTCGCCTCGCTGGCGGGGAAGACCCAGGTGATGTGGTCGCCCTGGGGCCAGGTGTCGGCACGCCGCTCGGGGCTTTCGAGCCAGGATTTCTGGACCTCGGCGATGACGGTCTTGGGGGCGGTGAGGCGGAGGCCCTTCCAGACGGCGTCGAAGATGTGGCAGCCGATGTCGCCCGACCACCCCGTGCCGAAGTCCTGCCAGGCGCGCCAGCGGGTGGGGTGGTAGATGCCGCCGCCGGCGTAGGGCCGCTCGGGCGCGGTGCCGAGCCAGAGGTCCCAGCTCAGGTGCGGGGGCACGGGGTCGCCCTTGGGCGGCCTGGGGCCTTTCAGGCGGTAGTGCTCGATGGCGCCTGGGCGGTTGGAGCACAGGATGGCGCGCTTGGCCTTCCCGATGACGCCCTGGCGGAGGAAGGCCACGGCCATGCGGTCGCCGATGCCGCTCGCGGCCTGGGTGCCGAGCTGGGTGGTGACGCCGGCGGCCTTGGCCGCGGCCGCCACCTGGCGGCTCTCGTACACGTCGTGCGTCAGCGGCTTCTGGCAGTAAACGTGTTTCTTCATCCGCAGCGCGGCCATCGTGGCGGGGGCGTGCGTGTGGTCGGGCGTCGAGACGTTCACGGAGTCGATCTTGTCGCCCTCCTTGGCGAGCATCTCGCGCCAGTCGGCGTAGGTGCGGGCGTCGGGGAAGCGTTTGGCCGCGCCCTTCAGCGTGTTGGCGTCAACGTCGCACAGGGCGACGATCTGCGCCTTTGGGTGGCTCTTGATTGCGCCCAGGTCGCCTCCGCCCATGCCGCCCGAGCCTATGGCCGCGTGGCAGAGCCTGTCGTTGGCCCCGAACACGTTGCGGGGCAGGATCGTGGCTGCCAGGCCGGCCGACGTGCCTGCGAGGAAGGAACGGCGAGAGAGACGGAGCGCCATCGCAGTCTCCTTTCAGGGGAGAACGGGTTGCAGGTCTTCCACCCAGACAAGGTACTTGGCAAAGGGGGTCAAGCTCACGGCACTATAGAACTTGCGGTCTGCCGTGGCAACGCGGCCGTCGAGGGCTATTGCGAGAGCAAGGTAGAGGCAATCGTACACGCTGCGCGCGACCTGATTCGCAAGCTCAAAGGCGGAATCGCGGAGCACGTGAAAGGGGGCATATAGCAGCGGGAGATCGCGGAGTTCGGCTCTAGCGGCGTCGGCATCTTCCCGGGAAAGATCCTTGCGCCGAACACGCTTCCAGAACACGTTGTCGAGTTCCAGGACAAGGAAATCCGGCGCGAAGAGCAGGTCTTTGTAGAACAGCAGCCGCCTGGCAGGTTCCGCGAACTCCTCGTCGAGAAACCATTTCGCGACGACGCTGGCATCCAGGATGAGAGGCTTCACCGGTCACGGTCCTCGCGAATCAGGTCGGCGCTATCAGAGAAGCGCCGGCCGCCGAAACGCCTCCGGAACGCGTCAAGCCTCTTGCGCATTGTCTGCATGTCGAGCAGGGACGCCTGCTCCAAGATCAGCTTCGCTTCGGCCTGGAGCGAACGCCCCTCCTGCCGGGCGCGGGCCTTGAGCCTCTCAACCGCCACATCGTCCAGGTCTCGAACAAGAATCTGTGCCATGTAAGATCTCCTTGGCGTCGCCAGCGTCATGGTAGCGCTCGCCAAGGGGCTGTCAAGCGTGAATGGTGCCCGGGGGATGGCCGCCAGCAATGGTGGAAGAGCGCCGCGGGGAAAAGAGGCGCGCTGTCACTTGCCGGAAACAAAAGACAGCGGGCGTCTTTCCCCCGTCCGTAAGGGACGAACCACATAAGAACTGCGCCATGGCATTCTCCCTAATGAGCTGGTAGCGCCAAGTTCACAGCAAGCGAGTATAGCGCGAGCGGCGGGTATTGCAAGGCCCGTACAGCGAAAACCGGCGGGCGCGATCGCGCGCCCGCCGGCCGGTGTGTGTCCTGGCGGGTCCGGGGCACCCGCTCCATCCGAGAGCAAGGGAGCTGGCCCGCTACTCCTTCTTCGACGACTCCTTGGGGGGCGTGCTCTCCGCCGCCGCCCCGGCAGGGACGGACAGGGTCACAGCGCCCGAAGCATCGAAGAACCTCAGGCAGGGAGCGCCATTCTCAAAGCCAAGCTCTGCGCGCCTGACTGACTTCTGCTCCTTCTTCCCCTTGGGGTCGGTGGTCGTGACCACTTCGACCAGGGTGAAGCGGCTTGCCCCCACCGGGCGGGCCGCCGTGCCCGTCTGGCCTTCGGCAGTCGCGGTCGCCTGCTCGCGGACCTGGATACCGAGAATCACCAGCGCGATGGCGAACACGACGGCCACCAGGGCCAGCGCCACCCGAAGCATGCCGATCCCTTTTTCGAGTTTCGCCAGCCTCTCCTCCGCGCTTTTTGCACCCTCTGACGGCATGACCGCTTCCTCCTGTGAAAGGAGCCGTTGGGCACACCCGCCACCCACACGCGCGCACTATTGTAGCCGTGCGGGACTTCTTGTCAAGCCCGTTCTGCGTTCTCTCCGCTCAGACCTCCCGGCCGCCCGTGCCGCGGGCCTTGGCCGCCCCGCGCTTCGCCGCCTCCTTCGGACGCAGCGAGCGCACGGCCTTGCCGACGGCCCAGATCTCCTTGTTGCCGAGGGCCTCGAGCTCCTTGTGGAGCACCTCCTGGTAGTCGGGCCGGCCCAGGCACTTGATCACCCGCCGCGTCTCCGTGCCGTTCTTCACGCTCTCGTAGAGCTGCCGGAAGAGCGGGGCGACGGCGCGCTTGAACTTCGGCGCCCAGTCGAGCGCCCCACGCTGCGCCGTGGACGAGCAGTTCGCGTACATCCACTCCATTCCGTTCTCGTCCACCAGGCGGATGAGGCTCTGGGTGAGCTCCTCCACCGTCTCGTTGAACGCCTCGGAGGGGTCGTGGCCGCGGCGGCGCAGTTCGTCGTACTGGGCCTCCATCACGCCGGCAAGCGCGCCCATGAGGATGCCGCGCTCGCCCGTGAGGTCGCTGTAGACCTCCTTCTTGAACGTGGTGGGGAAGAGGAAGCCCGAGCCGATGGCGATGCCGAGCGCCAGCACCCGCTCGCGGGCGCGCCCGGTCGCGTCCTGCTCGATTGCGAAGCTGGAATTGATCCCTGCGCCGCTGAGGAAGTTCCTCCGCACGCTGGTCCCCGAGCCCTTCGGGGCCACGAGGATCACGTCTATGTCCTTCGGCGGCACCACGCCCGTCTGGTCCTTGTACGTGATCCCGAAGCCGTGGCTGAAGTAGAGCGCCTTGCCCGCCGTGAGGTGCGGCTTGATGACGGGCCAGACCTTCGGCATCGCGGCGTCGCTCACCAGGAACTTCACAATCGTCCCCTTCGCCACCGCCTCCTCGATGCCAAACAGGTCCTTCCCCGGCCGCCAGCCGTCCGCCACCGCGCGGTCCCAGTCCTTCTTGAACTGCGGCGACTGGCCGATGATGACGTTCTTGATCTTGTTGTCGCGCATGTTCAGGGCCTGGGCCGGGCCTTGGACCCCGTAGCCGATGATCGCGATGGTCTCCCTGGCGAGGATCTCCCGCGCCTTGGCGAGCGGGAACTCCTCGCGCGTGATGACCTCTTCCCAGACCTCTCCGAACTTGATCTTCGCCATTCTGGCCTCCTATGCCTTTGGCAGCAGCCAAGAGCTGCTCGGCCCCATCGCGGCTCAAGGCGCACTCTTATACCACAATCCACGTTAGCCGTCAAAGGCGTGTTGGGAGCTTCGTCGTGGTGGTGGCAGGAAGGGACCTCAGGGACCAAAGGGACCTAAGGGACCCCAGAGCCCCTTGTCCCTTAGGTCCCTTTGGTCCCTGAGGTCCCTTCCCCCAGAACCTCGAGCGCCGTAGCTCCCTCCTTGAGGACGAACGCGGCGAAGGTGTCGCGGCCCTCCACGAGGAAGGTGCCGCTGCGGAAGTCGCGGCGGCTGGCGGCCTGGCGGAGCTCGGCCCCGCCGACCTTCACCCCCTTGGCCACCCAATCGGCGAGCTTCAGGGTGAAGTTCTCGGTGGGGAACTTCGTGGTCACTGTCACCTTGTTGTCCGCCACCGCGATGTCGAAGAGCTGCCTCGCCATCCAGTAGTGGCCGATCTCCGAGTTCTTCATCCAGAGGGTCTTCGACTTGTCGGGATCGTAAGCGTCGAGGCGCTTCTTCACGGTCTTGAGCACGCCGAAGCCAAACTCGTCTCCCTCGAAGTAGAAGCCGGGCCAGTGGCCGCACAGGACGCAGGGCAGTTCCTTCTCCAGCACGGCGGGCAGGCGGCCGCCCTTGAGGTCCTCGGTGATGAAGCGGTCGGGGTCGCCCTTGTCGAAGCCTGTCCACGACCCGAACCAGTCGCCGGCGCAGGACCAGATGCTTGCGATGGCAATGCCCTTGTCCTTCTGGACGTGCCAGAGGGGGACGCTCGGCGGCTTGCGGTCGTCGAGCCACAGGAAGTAGACTGGGCGGGGGTTGTTGTTCACGCGGAGCGCCGCGTCAAGGATGGCCTTCGAGTAGGCCTCCTCCTTCCGCTTGCCGAACGCGCCGGGGCTTGTGACCCCTTCGCAAGGGATGCCGACGTTCTTGAGGAGCTGCATCGCCGCCGCGATGTAGTCGGTCAGGAGCTCGACGGGCGGGCTGACCCACTCGACCTGCTCCCACTGGGGCGTGAGCTGCCAGGTCTTGAGGTCAACGACGTGCGAGTGGGTGAGCATTTCGGGCGTGAGGTCGAAGTTCGGCCAGATGGTCTCCTTTGTCAGCTTCAGCCAGTCGGGGAGCAGGTGGCGGGGGTGCTCGGGGAAGCCCTGGTCAATGCGTCCCTGGCCTGCGGGGAAGGGGATGAATGAGAACTTGCCGCGTATGCCCTGCTCGCCGCACCACTCGCCCCACTTCTTCGCGAAGTCCACCGGGATCGTGCGGGAGAGCTTTGGCACCCGCGGGTTGCCCTCCCAACTGGCGGGCGCCAGGTCTGGCCTGTGCTTCGGCCGCCAGGCCAGCCACTGGTGCATCCAGTAGTAAGTCAGGTTGATCACAGGGCACGAGTCGTCAATGATCAGCGACAGTGGGGTGCGCAGCAGCGGGTTGCATACGGTGGCATTCATGTTCCGGAAGCTCCGAAGAAGGATGTGCCCGCGAAACACGCGAAAGACGCGAAAGGGGCAGAACGGGTCAGATCCAGAGGATCTTCACCTCGCCGGCGAGTTGCTTGAACTCGGGGTCGCCGGTGACAACCTCGGTGTCGCGGAGCTTCGCCAGGGCTGCGGCGAAGCAGTCGCCGAAGGCTAGCTTGTGCTTGGCCTTGAACCTGGCGGCCTGCTGGGCAAGCTCCCAGTCGGCAGGAACAACCGCCAGCCCCAGGCCCAGGAGCTCCACCACGGCTGCATCCGCTTTGGCGTCGCCGCGCCTGCGGGAGGTCATGTACCAAACCTCCCCCAGGTTGACCACGCTCACGAACGTAGGCTGCCCTTGCTCAGATGCATGGGCAAGCAGGGACTCAACCCTTGCCGCACCAGGCTCATCCTGCACGAAGGCCAGGAGTGCCCAACTATCGAACACCATCGGTTGCACCGGCATCTCATTCCTCCCGCTCGCGTCGCCGTTCTTCCATAAGGCCCTGGAGCACGCCCGAGCCTTTGAGCATGCCGCGCACCTTCCTGATGGCGTCTCTCGTCACGGGCCGCAGCACGATCCGCCCCTCCTCCTCGCGGAAGTTGACCCTAGTCCCCGGCTTGATGCCGAACTTGCGGCGCAGGACGGCCGGGATCACGACCTGTCCTTTCACGCTCGCTGTAGACATCATCGTGCTCATGGGATGCTCCTTGTCTTACCTTCTGAGAGAAGTATACCCGATCTCGCCCAGTAAAACAAGCGGCCTCTCAATGTGATGAGGCGGTTGCTCTGTGGGCAAGTGACGGAGCGGGTAGGAGTTGCGAGAGGGCCGGAAGGGGCGGTCCCCCAACGGTTGGGCGCGCGGGGCGGTTTCAGGGGCTTCCAGGAATTTTTC
>VGYW01000009.1 GCA_016872875.1 Planctomycetota bacterium
GAGCGAATGCCTGGCAACCTGACAGAGCGTCGTCGAGACGCCGGCCTGTGGCGCGCGACAGTCGGGCGGTGCCCACCGCCCGGCGAGCGGCGCGGGCCTCGGGGTGTTTGGCGGGTGCGGTCCCGCGGGTGTCCATGCCGCCTCCTCGTGGCAGTGGTGTGCGGCCCAGCGTAGAGTGGTTGCAACTCTAGAGCCTGCCTCTCCTTACGCTGTCCCAGTCCGGCGACAGCGCTTCCCCGTCCTCCCGTGCGACCTGACCAGAGTGTATACAGTGCGGCAAGCGCCAACGTGCGCCCGTCCGCGCGCCGCCCCTCTCTGCGGCCGCGGATGGAGAGGGATCGAGAGGTGGTCAGTGATCTCCTGGCCGGTCGTCCTGGTCATCGCCGTGGTGGCTCTTGGGGCTGGCTACGGCGTTAGTCAACTGCTTGGCTACATTCAGAAGCGTAGTGCGCAGAGGGAGGCGAACAAGCTCCTCGCGGCCGCGCGGCAGGAGGCCGACGAGGTTCGGCATCAGGCCGAGGTGACTGCGAAGGAGGAGCTGCTCCGGCGACGCGAGGACTTCGAGCGCGAGACGCGCGAGGCGCGCACCGAGCTGAAGCTCCTCGAAAAACGCCTCGTGAAGCGCGAGGATGCCCTTGAGCGAAAGGCTGAGCTCACGGGCAAGCGCGAAAAGTACATCGAAAACCTTGAGCGCGAGGTCGCGGGCCGCCAGGACGCCGTGGCGGGCAAGGAGCGCGAGCTCGCGGACTCCCTTGAGAAGCAAAAGGAAGCACTTTACCGCATCTCGGGGCTGACGGCCCAGGACGCGCGGGCGCAGCTCTTCGAGCGGCTCGAGCGGGACTTCGAGCGCGAGGCGGCCGGCCTCCTCGACCGCAAGCTCGAACAGGCCAAGGAGACGGCCGACCAGAAGGCCCGCGAAATCCTCGCCACCGCCATCCAGCGCTGCGCCGTCGAGCACACCACCGAGAGCGTCGTCTCGGCCATTGACCTCCCCAACGACGACATGAAGGGGCGAATCATCGGGCGCGAGGGGCGCAACATCCGCGCCTTCGAGAAGGCCACGGGCGTTGACGTGATAGTGGACGACACGCCCGGCGTGGTGGTGCTCTCGGCCTTCGACAGCGTGCGGCGCGAGATGGCGCGCCGCGCGATGGAGGAACTGGTCGCGGACGGCCGCATCCACCCCGCCCGCATCGAGGAGGTCATCGAGCGCGCCAAGCGGAAGACCGAGGAGACCATCCTCCAGATCGGCAAGCAGGTGCTCTTCGACATGGGTGTCCACACGAACAACCAGAAGCTCGCCTACCTGCTCGGACGCCTGAAGTACCGCACGAGCTACGGCCAGAACGTCCTCCAGCACTCCATCGAGGTCGCGCACCTGATGGCGATCATGGCGGGCGAGTTGAAGCTCGACCCCGCGCTCGCCAAGCGGATCGGCCTGCTCCACGACATCGGGAAGGCGGTAGACCACGAGCTGGAGGGCGGGCACCCGGAGATCGGAGCGCTGATCGGCAAGCGGATTGACGAGGACGGGATCGTCATCAACGCCATCGCCGCCCACCACGAGGGCGCGCCGGCGCAGAGCGTCTACGCCGTCCTCGTCCAGGCCGCCGACGCTGTGTCGGCCTCCCGGCCCGGCGCGCGCCGCGAGACCCTCGAGAAGTACATCAAGCGGCTCGAGCGGCTTGAGGACGTTGCGAGCTCCTTCGAGGGGGTGGAGACGGCCTACGCGATCCAGGCCGGCCGCGAGGTGCGGGTGATCGTCAAGAGCGACCGAGTGGACGACAAGGGCGCCACCAAGCTCGCCCGCGACATCGCCAAGGAGGTCGAGAACGAGCTCGACTACCCCGGCGAAATCCGCGTGACCGTCATCCGCGAGACAAGGGCGGTCGAATACGCGCGCTGAGCGAGGCGTGATACGTGATGCGTGATACGTGATGCGTGATACGTGATGCGTGATACGTGATGCGTGATACGTGATGCGTGAGAAGAGAAGAACGCCCGCTCTCTTGGTCTTCTCACGTATCACGTATCACGCATCACGCGTCAGCTCGAGGAAGACCATTTGACCATCCAGGCTTTGATGATCGGCGACGTGATCGGGCGGCCGGGGCGCCACTTCCTGCGCGAGAACCTGCGCCGCATCGTCGCGAGGGAGGGGATAGACCTGGTCATCGCGAACGGCGAGAACAGCTCGGGCGGGCTCGGGATAACGAAGGCCACCGCCGCCGAGCTCCACGCCAGCGGCGTCCACGTGATCACGACCGGCGACCACGTTTGGCGGCGGCGCGACGTCGCCGCGGCCCTGGCCGAGGACCCGCGCCTCCTGCGGCCCCAGAACTTCCCAGCCGGCGCGCCTGGGGCCGGCATGGTCACTGTCACCACCGCCGCCGGCGTCCCAGTGCGGGTCATCAGCCTCCTCGGACGCGTCTTCTTGGAACCGATTGACTGCCCGTTCGAGTGCGTGGAGCGCATCCTGGAGCGTTCGCCCGGGCCGCCGGCGACGATAGTGGACTTCCACGCGGAGGCGACCTCCGAGAAGGGGGCGATGGGCTGGTTCCTCGACGGGCGGGTGAGCGCCGTCCTCGGCACCCACACCCACGTCCAGACCGCCGACGAACGCCTCCTTGACAACGGCACCGCGTTCATCACGGACATCGGGATGACCGGGGCCTGTCGCTCGATCATCGGCCGCAAGGTAGAGCAGGTGATCGAGCGGCTCCGCACGCGCCTCTACGTCGAGATGGACGTGGCGGCCGGCGCCGTGATGATGTGCGGCGTCATCGTCTCCGTGAATCCCGAGACCGGCCGCGCCGTGGGCATCAGGCGGGTGGCTGAGACGTGATGCGGCCTGTGGCCGCAACCAAAGGGGCAAAACCCAGGTTGGGCACACTAGAAAGCGAAGGCGTCCTGAGCGTCAGCGAGCTCACCCAGCGCATTCGCCGCTCACTCGAGGACGAGTTCGGCCAGGTCGCTGTGGTCGGAGAGGTCTCCAACCTGCGCCGGCCGGCGTCGGGCCACGTCTACCTGACGCTGAAGGACTCCGGCGCCCAGATCGCGGCGGTGGTCTGGCGCAGCAGCGCCAGCCGCCTGCGGTTCGAGCTCGAGGACGGCATGGAGGTGATCGTGAGCGGCTCCCTGACGGTCTACGAGCCGCGCGGGAGCTACCAGATCATCATCTCCTCGATTCGGCCGAAGGGCCTGGGCGCGCTCCAGCTCGCCTTCCTCCAGTTGAAGGACAAGCTGGAGAAGGAGGGGCTGTTCCGGCCGGAGCTCAAGAAGCCGCTCCCCTACTTGCCCGACTGCGTGGGCGTGGTCACGTCGGCCACCGGGGCGGCGATCCAGGACATCCTGAAGGTGCTCGCGCGGCGGTTCCCGCCTGCGCACGTCGTGCTGCGGCCAGTGCGCGTGCAGGGCGAGGGGGCGGCGGAGGAGATCGCGCGGGCGATTGCCGAGTTCAACGAGTGGGGCGGGGCCGACGTCCTCATCGTCGGCAGGGGCGGCGGGAGCATCGAGGACCTCTGGGCGTTCAACGAGGAGGCCGTCGCCCGCGCCATCCACGCCTCGCGCATCCCCGTCATCTCGGCCGTGGGGCACGAGATAGACGTGACGATAGCAGACTTCGTGGCGGACCGCAGGGCGCTGACGCCGACCGAGGCGGCGGAGCTCGTCCTGCCCGACCTCCGCGAACTGCTCGAGCGGCTCGGCGGGTTGCGCGGACGGCTCGCGACCGCGCTCCGCGGCCAGGTGGACCTGGCGCGGGCGACGCTGGCGCGGCTGCGGGCCAGCTACGGCTTCCGCGCGCCCATCGAGCTCGTCCGGCGGCACGAGCAGCGGCTCGACGACCTGGCCGGCGCCCTCGCGCTCGCCGTGCGCCGGCGCATCGAGTCGGCACGCGAGCGCCTGGCCACCGCCGGCGGGCGCCTGGAGGCGCTAAGCCCCCTCCGCGTCCTCGAACGCGGCTACTCGATCACCCGCGAGCCGGAGACCAGGCGGGTCATCCGCGCCGCCGGCCAGGTGCAGCCAGGGCAACTCGTGGAGACCCTGCTCCACGCGGGACGCATCGTGTCGAGAGTGGAGAAAGCCAATGGGCAAGCGGCTGTCGTTTGAAAAGAACCTCGAAGCCCTCGAGAAGATCGTCGAGGAGCTTGAGAGCGGGACTCTGACGCTCGACGAGGCCCTTGAGCGCTACGAGCGTGGGGTTGCCGCGCACAAGGAGTGCAGCGACATCCTCGCCGCCGCCGAGAAGCGGCTCGAGGTCCTCACGAAAGGCCCCGACGGCAAGTTCGAGACGCAACCGCTGAAGCCAGGCGCAGGCTCGGCGCGCGAGGACGAAGCATGATGCCCGAGCCGCTGGCGCGCTGCATGGAGGCCGCGAGGGAGCAGGTGGACGCGGCCCTGGACGGCTTTCTTCCGAGGCCGGAAGGCCCCGCCTCTCGCCTTGCCGAGGCCATGCGCTACAGCGTCTTCGCGGGCGGCAAGCGGCTGCGCCCGGCCCTGGTCCTTCTCGCCGCCGACCTCTGCGGCGGGCGGCGCGAGCTCGCGCTCCCGCCCGCCTGCGCCATCGAGCTCGTCCACACATATTCCCTCATCCACGACGATCTGCCCGCGATGGACAACGACGACCTTCGGCGCGGGCGGCCATCGTGCCACAGGGCCTTCGACGAGGCGACGGCGATCCTGGCGGGCGACGCTCTGCTCACCCTGGCCTTCGAGGTGCTCGTGCGCCCCCCCTGCGAGGGGCACGCCGCGGCGCTCGTGGCGGAGCTCGCGCGCGCCGCGGGCGCCGCGGGCATGGCCGCGGGCCAGATGTGCGACATGAGCCTGACCGGCACGGAGCCGACCGCTGAGGCGGTGGACTTCATCCACCGGCACAAGACGGCGGCTCTCATGAGCGCTGCCCTGCGGCTCGGCGCAATCGTGGCCGACGCACCCGACGCGGCTCGCGCCCGCCTCGGACGCTTCGGCGAGCTCCTCGGTCTGGCGTTTCAGATCACCGACGACGCGCTCGACGTGGAGGTCCCCAGCGAACTCCTGGGGAAGACGGCGGGCAAGGATGCCTCTGAGGGCAAGATCACCTATCCCGCGGTGTTCGGGCTGGCCGAATCGCGCCGCCGGGCCGCCGAGCTGACCGAGCAAGCGATCGCGGAGCTTGAGCCGTTCGGCCCCTCCGCCGACCTCCTCCGCGACCTGGCGCGCTGGCTCGCCTCGCGTAGGTCATAGCTGAAACCTTGCGCGATGCCGCCAAAAGTGGTAAGAAGTAGGACATGAGAGGCATATCGGGATGATTCTCGAGAGGATCAATGGCCCGGCGGACGTGCGGCGGCTGCGGCGCGAGGAGCTGCCGCAGTTGGCGGCCGAGGTGCGCGAGGAGATCAGCCGCGTGGTCGCCGCCAACGGCGGCCACCTGGCCTCCAACCTCGGCACGGTGGAGCTGACGATCGCGCTCCACCGCTGCTTCGACTTCCGCCGCGACGCGCTGGTGTGGGACGTCGGCCACCAGGCCTACACGCACAAGCTGCTGACCGGCCGCCGCGAGGAGTTCCACACGCTCCGCCAGCAGGGCGGCATCAGCGGGTTCCCGAACAAGGACGAGAGCCCCTACGACCCCTTCACCTGCGGCCACGCGGGCACTGCCATCTCGTCGGCCGTGGGGCTGGTGTGCGCGGACGCCCTTGCGGGCCGCCAGCGCCACGTGGTGGCGGTGGTGGGCGACGGCGCCCTCACCAACGGCGTGGCCCTCGAGGCCCTCAACCACGCGGGCGCACTCGGCAAGGACATTCTCGTCGTCCTCAACGACAACAAGATGTCCATCAGCAAGACGGTCGGCGGCATCTCGATGTATCTCGAACGGGTCAGGTCGGCCCGCTTCTACAACCGTGCGAAGCGCGGGATACGGCGCTTCGTGCGGAGCCTGCCCGGGATCGGCAGCGCGGCCGAGACCGCCCTCGGACACCTCAAGGAGGGCATCAAGGTCGCCGTCGGTTCCGAGACGCTCTTCGACCAGATCGGCTTCCGCACGTTCGGGCCGGTGGACGGCCACCGGCTCGACGACCTTATCGAGCTGCTTGAGGCGGTGCGCGACCTGTCCGGCCCGGTGCTGCTGCACGTGGTCACAGAGAAGGGCCGCGGGCACCCCCAGGCGGCGAGCGACCCGAGCCGCTACCACAGCGCGGCGCCGGCCCAGGACCCCTGCCCCGTGCTCGAGCCGCCCAACGGCGGCTCGGGGCCGAGCTACACGACCGTGTTCTCGGAGGCCCTCTGCCGCCTGGCCGAGGAGCGGGACGACATCGTGGCGATCACGGCGGCGATGGAGGAGGGCACCGGGCTCACCGAGTTCGCTCGCCGCTTCCCCGAG
Source organism: Planctomycetota bacterium (assembly GCA_016872875.1). Next base: position 6,359 of record VGYW01000009.1, read on the forward strand.
CGGTTCTTCGACGTCGGCATCTGCGAGGAGCACGCGGTCGCCTTCGCCGGCGGCCTGGCCGCGGCCGGCAGGAAGCCGGCCGTCGCCATCTACTCCACGTTCCTCCAACGGGCCTACGACCAGGTGTTCCACGACCTCTGCCTTCAGGGGGCGAGCGCCGTGGTGTGCATCGGGCGCGCGGGACTCGTCGGCGCCGACGGCCCCACCCACCACGGCACCTACGACGTTGCCTACCTGCGCCACCTGCCGGGCCTGGTGCTGGCCGCCCCGAAGGACGGGGCGGAGCTGGAGGCGATGCTGGCCGCCGCCGCGGCCGCCGAGGGCGTGTGGGGCATTCGCTTCCCCAAGGCGCACGTGCCGGCGATCCAATGGCCCCAGGGCGCGCCGGTGGAGGTTGGGCAGGCCGAGCTTTTGCGCGACGGCGACGGCGTCGCGCTCGTGGCCTACGGGGCGATGGTGGAGCCGGCGTGGGAGGCGGCCACGCTCCTGGCCGAGCAGGGCATCGAGGCGGCCGTGGCCAACGCGCGGTTCGCAAAGCCCGTGGACGGCGCGCTCCTGGCCGCGCTCGCCGCCCGCGTGCCGCTGCTTGTGACCATCGAGGAGCACTCGGTGCTCGGCGGCTTCGGGTCCGCCGTGCTCGAGGCCCTTGCGGCGCTGGGCGCCCCTCGGTGCCGCGTGGAGCTGCTCGGCGTGCCCGACCGGTTCATCGAGCACGGGCGGCGCGAGGCGCTCCTCGACGGCTTGGGCCTGAGCGCCCAGGGCATTGCGGCCCGCGTGGCCGAGCTCCTCGCAACGCGGGGCGACTGGGCGGAGGAGCGCGCGGCATTGCTGATTGCTGATTTCTGATCCCAATGAGCGTGAACCCATGAAGCGGATCATCCTGTCGGCGGACACGCGGAAGCCGGCGGTTGCGGCGGCGGTGAGCGAGCTGCTGCCCTGGGTGCAGGCGCGCGCCGAGGTCGTGGCGCTCGACCTGGCGATGGACCGCGACCTGGAGCACGTGGAGGCCGACCTCGCGCTCATCCTGGGCGGCGACGGCGCCATACTGTCGAGCGCGCGACGCCTCGGCCGCAACCAGCTCCCCGCCATCGGCGTCAACCTCGGCAAGTTCGGCTTCCTCGCCGAGGTCTCCCCAGAACAGCTCCGCGAGCGGTTCGACGACATCCTGGCCGGCCGCTACCGCCTCTCGTCGCGCATGCGTCTGTCGTGCGCCCTGGAGCAGGGCGGCAGGACCGTGGCGGACGACCTGGCGCTCAACGACGTGGTGGTCTCGCGCGGCGCCCTGTCGCGCCTGGTGACGATCGGACTGGTTGTTGACGGGACGCGAGCGACGACTTACAATGGGGACGGCGTGATCGTATCGACGCCGACGGGCTCGACGGCGCACTCCCTGTCGGCGGGGGGGCCGGTGATTGACCCCAGGCTCGAGGCCTTCGCCGTCACGCCCATCTGTCCGCACACCCTCACCAACAGGCCCCTCGTCCTCCCGGCGGGGTGCGTGGTGGAGCTGTGCCTGGACGCCGCGCCGGTGGACGTCGGGCTGACCGTGGACGGACAGGTCTACCGGGAGCTCGGGCGCGGCGACAGGGTCATCATTCGCCGCGCGGCAAATGACTTCAGGCTCATTGACCTTGGCATACGGACCTACTATGACACGCTCCGCGAAAAGCTCCACTGGAGCGGCAGCGCGCTCGACCATCGCAGTCGAGATTGACGAGGCGCTCTGCAAGGGCTGCGGCCTCTGCGTGGCCTTCTGCCGGGAGCAGGCCATCGAGCTGGCGCCCACGCCGAACGTCCGCGGCGCCTACGCCGCGCGCGTCCTCGGCGGCAGGGCCTGCTGCGCCTGCCGCCACTGCGTCCTCATGTGCCCAGAGGCCGCCATCCGCCTCTTCCAGACCTAGCTACCCAGGCACCAGCAAATGTCGTCGCCCTCGGACCGATACGGGATCATCGCAGACATCCACTCGAACCTCGCCGCCCTGCGCGCCGTGCTCGACGCGCTCGCGCGCGAGGACATCGGCGCGGTCCTGTGCATGGGCGACATCGTGGGCTACGGCCCCGACCCCTGCGAGGTCATCAGCGCCCTCAACGGCCTCCCGCTCCCGCTCACGACCATTCGCGGGAACCACGACTGCTATGCCCTGGGCGAGAACACCGACCTCATCCGCTCCTCCACCGCCGAGGCCGTCGAGTACACCCGCCGGTGCCTCAGCGCCGACGACAAGGCCTTCCTCGAAGGGCTCTCGGAGAAGGCGCTCTGCCAGGACCGCATCCTCATCGTCCACGGATCGCCCCAATGCCGGGACGATTACATCCTGAGCCGGGAGGCCGCGGCCGAGAACTACAAATTCTTCTGCACCAATTACGCCGGCATCAACCTCTGCTTCTTCGGCCACACCCACCTGCCCATGGCCGTGGGCGACGGCAAGGTGCTCCACGACATCACGCCCGGCCTCACCCTCCCGCTGAGGTTCATGACGCCCTACATGATCAACCCCGGGAGCGTGGGCCAGCCGCGCGACGGCAACCCCCACGCCGCGTATGCGGTGCTCGACATGGCGCAGAAGACCGTGACCTTCAAGCGCGTGCCCTACGACGTCGAGGAGACCCATCGGCGGATGCTCGACGCCGGCCTGCCGCGCTACCTCGGCGACCGCCTCCGCGTGGGGAAGTGAGCCGCGCGGCAGGCAGGTGGTAGACCCTGCCACGTAGGAGGATGGTTGGATGTATGGATGAATGGATGTTTGTCTGACACCCATCCACCCCTCCATTCATCCATTCATCCCCTCCATGTTTCGGATAGGCTCTGATGCCTTCGAAGGTCCTTATGGCTGGCAACGAGGCGGCGGCAGAGGGCGCCGTGCGCGCCGGCTGCGACGCCTACTTCGGCTACCCCATCACCCCGCAGAACGAGTTCGGCGAGTACATGGCCAAGCGGATGCCGGAGGAGGGGCGCGTGTTCATCCAGGCCGAGAGCGAACTGGCCGCCATCAGCATGGTCTATGGCGCCAGCGCCGCGGGAAAGCGGGCCATGACCTCGTCGTCCAGCCCGGGCGTCAGCCTCAAGCAGGAGGGCATCTCCTACATCGCCGCCTCGCAGCTCCCGGCCGTCGTCGTCAATGTCCAGCGCGGCGGGCCGGGGCTCGGCAACATCGGCCCCTCCCAGGGCGACTACTGGCAGGCCACCCGCGGCGGCGGACACGGCGACTACCGCTCCATCGTCCTTGCTCCTGCAACCGTCCAGGAGATGTTCGGCCTCACCGCCCTGGCCTTCGAGCTGGCCGACCGCTACCGCATGTGCGCCATCCTGCTCGCCGACGCCTACCTGGGCCAGATGATGGAGCCGCTCGTGCTGCCGGAGGAGCCGTTCCCGCCGCCCCCGCCAAAGCCCTGGGCGCTCACCGGCTGCGAGGGGCGCCAGCCCAACACCGTCCGCTCCCTCCTCCTCGGCGAGGGCGAGCTCGAAGCCCACAACTACAAGCTCTTCGAGGGCTATCGCCAGGTCGAGCGCGAGGAGACACGCTGGGAGGCGGTGGGCGCGGACGACGCGGACGTTGTGCTCGTGGGCTACGGCATGTGCGCGCGTATCTGCCGCGAGGCGATGGCCGCGTGCCGCCAGCGCGGCATGCGAGTCGGCCTCATCCGCCCCATCACCCTCTGGCCCTTCCCGAAGCAGGCCATCATGGCGGCGGCCGCCCACGCCCGAGCCTTCCTCGTCGTCGAAATGAGCATGGGCCAGATGGCGCAGGACGTCCAGCTCGCCCTCGACGGCCGCCGCCAGGTGGCCCTCCTCGGGCGCCCGGCCTTCGTCCCCGAAGCCGATGAGGTCCTCGACTGCGCCGCAGCGCTTCTGAAAGGGGCTTGATAATCGTCCTCGTCCCTCGTCCTCGTCCTTCGTCCTCGATCCTCTTCCCTTGTGACAGAGGGGACTCGAGGACGAGGACGAGGGACGAGGACGAGGACGATTGAAGAGCGACGATGGAGACAGGTAGATGACTAAGCGGCTCTACGAGCGGCCTGAGACGCTCACCGCCTGCCTGACGCACTACTGCGCGGGCTGCGGCCACGGGATCGTCCACCGCCTCATTGCCGAGGCGATTGAGGAGCTGGACATCCGCGGGCGCACCATCGGCGCCGCCCCCGTCGGCTGCGCCGTCCTCGCTCACCAGTACCTCAAGGTGGACATGTGCGAGCCGGCCCACGGGCGAACGCCCGAGGTCGCCGCCGCCATCAAGCGCGTGCGCCCCGATTGCGTCGTCTTCTCCTACCAGGGCGATGGCGACCTGGGGGCCATCGGCACCGCCGAGACCGTCCACGTGGCCAACCGCGGCGAACCCATCACCGTCTTCTTCGTCAACAATGCGGTCTACGGCATGACCGGCGGCCAGATGGCCCCCACCACGATGCTCAAGCAGCGCACCACCACGACCCCAGTGGGACGCGACGCCGGCTACCACGGCCACCCGCTCCGCGTGTGCGAGCTCCTCGCCACCCTCGACGGGCCGGCCTACCTCGAACGCGTCGCACTCTCCAGCCCCGAGCACGTCCGCAAGGCCAGGCGCGCCGTCCGAAAAGCGTTCGTCACCCAGATCGAGCACGGCGGCTACTCCCTCGTCGAGTTCCTCTCCCCATGCCCGACCCACTGGCGCATGTCGCCCCGTGAGGCGCTACGATTCATCGAGGACCAGATGACCAAGGTCTTCCCGCTCGGCGTCTACCGCGACTGGGAGTCGAAGGAATAGGCAATTGCGGATTTGCGATTGCGGATTTCGGACCGAAGAACCGGGGCGACTGCTTCGTTCCCCTGGTCTGAAATCCGCAATCCGAAATCCGAAATCCGAAATCTGAGGAACGCAAGTGACTGAGCGTTTGATCATTGCGGGCTTCGGCGGACAGGGCGTCGTCTTCCTCGGTCGCCTTCTCGCCCACGCCATGATGCACGAGGGGATGAACGTCACCTGCCTCCCAGCCTACGGCCCGGAGGTCCGCGGCGGGTGGGCCAACTGCCACGTTGTCCTCTCCTCCGACGAAATCTACTCCCCCGCCGTCGCCCACCCGACCGCGCTCATCGTGATGAACCAGATCTCGTGGGGCCACTTCTCCCCGCACCTGGCGCCCGACGGGCTGGCCGTCGTCAACTCCTCGATGGCCAAGGCAGCTCCGGCGTTCCCCACGCAGCGCGTCCTCCCCGTCCCAGCGACCGCCCTGGCAAACGAGCTCGGCGACGTCCTCGCCACCAACATGGTCATGCTCGGCGCATACAACCGCGCCCGCGGCCTGATGACGGTGGACGCCCTGCTCGAGCACCTACGCGCGGTCCTCGGGCCGCGCAAGGCCGGCCTCTTCGACCTCAACCGCCGCGCCATCCTGCGAGGCGCCGAGGCGGCGGCCGCGCCACAATCGTAATCGTCCTCGTCCCTCGTCCTCGCGACCAACACGTAAGCGCAACCACCGCAGTTCCTGCCCCCACCGACCTTGCGTCGGTGGGGCACAGGATTGGCAACTAGCCGAGCCCGCCACCCCCACACCCCCCTCTCCCACCGCCCGCCCGCCCGCGGGCGGGCGGTGGGAGAGGGGCAGAGGGTGAGGGCCGCCGTGAGTAGTTTCCAATCCTCTGCTCCACCGACGCAAGGTCGGTGGGGGCAAGAGTCGAGGACGAGGGACGAGGACGATTGAAGATGAAGATTCTCTATCTGGATCACGCAACCGACCTTGGGGGCGCCGAGGTCAGCCTGCTCGGGCTCCTGCGGACGCTCGACCGCGCGCGCTTCGAGCCCACGCTCGCCTGCCCCGCGGGGGAGCTGGCGGACCGCGCGCGCGCCCTGGGCGTGCCCATCCAGCAGGTTGCCCTGGGGAAGCTCGGGGGACGCAGCCGCCTGCTCGCGCTCTGGCGACTCTGGCGCGGCATTCGCGCAGTGCGTCGCGCCGCGCGCAGGGGGCGATTCGACGCCATCCACGCCAACACCCTCCGCACGGCCATCTACGCCAGCGGCGTCGCTCCCAGCCTCGGCCTGCCCCTCATCTGGCACGTCCGCGACCACACCGTGCCGCCCTGGGCGCAGCGCCGCCTCCTCCAGCGTTGCGCCGTGGCCATCGCCCCCTCGCGCTTCATCGCCCGCGCACTGGGCAACGACCCGAAGGTGCGCGTCGTGCCCAACGGCCTCGACCCCGCTGACCTGCCCGCTGAGGGGGCGGGACCCGCGTTCCGCCAGGAGCTGGGCATCGCGCCCGATGCGCCCGTGGTTGGCTGCCTGGGGCGCCTGCTGCCCTGGAAGGGGCAGCACCTCTTCCTCGGAATGGCCGCGCGCCTCGCGAAGCGAGTGCCCGACGCGCGCTTCCCCATCGTCGGCGCGCCCCTCTACGCTGCGCCGCGGAGCGACTACCCCGCCCTGCTCAGCGCGCTGGCCGCCAAGCTCAAGATCGAGGACAAGGTGCTCTTCGTCGGCCACCGCGACGACCCCCTCGCCGCCCTGAGCGCGATGAACGTCGTGGCAAACTGCTCCGAGAACGAGCCGTTCGGCCGCGTCCTCATCGAGGCGATGGCCTGCCGCCGGCCCGTCGTCGCCTTCCGCTCCGGCGCCGTGCCCGAGATAGTCGAGGACGGCGCGACCGGCCTCCTCGTCCGCTTCGGCGACACGGAGGCCCTGGCCGAGGCGGTCCTCGCCCTCCTGCGCGACCCGGCGCGCGCCGCCGCCCTGGGCGAGGCAGGCCGCGCCCGCGTCGCCACCCACTTCACCCTCGCCGCCTCCACCGCCGGCACCGAGGCCGTGTATGCGTCTCTCGGGCATTGAGCCTGGTCCTATCGTCCTCGTCCCTCGTCCTCGTCCTCGACTCATCTCTTCTCCCCCGAGCCAAGCGAAGAGAATCGAGGACGAAGGACGAGGACGAGGGACGAGTACGATGGGAGCAACTTCGGGCTGCCACAACCGTGGGGCATACTCAGTACACGGCCGAAGGAATGAGGGCACGAGATCGCGGACTCTCCCGTGCCTTGCTCCCGAAGGGAGCACAGTGGGTAGCCGGCGGCTTCAGCCGCCGGAATCGGGCGCAGGAAGTGGAGAAGTCCCGAAGGGACGGCAGAGAAGTGCGCCGGCGCGGCTTCGTGTGGCGCTCTGCCGTCCCTTCGGGACTTGGCTGGCCCCTCATCTGTGGAACAGTGGAAACAGCGCGGAGCCACCTAGTTGAGCAAGGACGCGGGTCGGGAACAGGCCAGCAGCCACTTCCGGGAGCGGTTTCTCGCCCTCGCCCTCCTCGCCGCCAGCAGCCTGGCGGTGCTCTGGGTGCTCTGGGCGCGGCCTACGCTCGGCGTCGCGGGCCAGTACCAGTACCCGTATCGTCCAGCCCAGCCGTGGGGAGTTGCGCCATTCATCTGCCTCGCGGGCCTCCCGCTCCTGTGGGGCTGGGTCCTTGTGTTGCGTGGCGGCGGGCCGTCTACCCGCAGAGCGGAGCGCCTCGCAGTCGGCCTTCTCACAGGGGGGAGCCTGGTCCTCCACCTTGCCACCGCCTGCCTGCCGAAGCACTTCACCGGCGCGGAGATGATGTGGCCCTTCGTCTGGAAGAACACCGAGGGCTCCTACGCGACCGAGGCCGCCAAGCTGGACGACGCCCGGCGATTCGTCTCCAACTATGCGCACTGGCTCGATGTCAGCCCGGTTCCCGGCACGACGCGTTGGGTCCACGTTCATCACCCCCAGGTCCACCCGCCGGGCCCGATCCTCGCCTTTGTGGGCATCGAGCGGTTCTTCCGCGCCTTCCCCAGCCTTGCGGCCGGGGTCACGGATTGGGCGCAGCGGAATCTCCCTTCGAGCGCAATCCTCAGCCAGCGGGAGCAGGCCGGCGGCCGCCACGGCTTCCCAGCCGCCACGTCGCTCACGATGGCCCTCCTGACCGTCGTCGTGGCGTCGCTCGCGCCGCTGGCTTGCTACCTGGCCGTGCGGCCCCTCTGGCCGCCGGCGGCCTCGCTCACGGCCGCGGGGCTGACCGCGCTCGTTCCCGGCACCCACCTCTTCAGCCCCTCCTTCGACCAGGCATACCCCGTCTTCACCCTGCTCCTCGTCTGCTGCGGGGTGCGAGCCGTCGTCCGCCGCAGCGCCGCCTGGGGCGCCGCCTTCGGCGCCGTCCTCTACGCCCTCGCCTTCTTCCACGTCGCCTTCGCCCTCGTCGCGCTCTGCCTCCTCCTCACGCTCTGCCTCACGCGGCGGGCCGAAATCAGCAATCAGAAATCAGAAATCAGAAATCACTTCTTGCGCCCCCTCTCCGCCGCCGCCCTCTCCTTCCTCACCCTCTCTGCCCTCCTCCTCGGCTGGCTCGGCTACCCGACGCTTCGGGTGATCCTGCTGTGCCTTCGGAACAACGGCCTCTTCAACGCCGCGGCCGCCCGCACCTGGTGGCCGTGGGTGGCCGTGGTGCCCTTCGAGTTCGCACTCTCTCTGGGCTTTGGCCTTGCCCTCGTCGTGGCCTGCGGCTGGCTCAGCGAGATGGTCGCCGCCGTCCGCGCCCGCTCGCTTCGTGCCCGGAGCGCCCTCCTCCTCGTCCCCGTGGCGATTCTGGCCGTCCTGGACCTCTGCGGGATGAACCGTGGCGAGACCGCCCGCCTCTGGCTCTTCCTCACCCCGCTCCTCGTCCTGGGTGCCGTAGACTTCCTCTTCCGCCGCGCGCGCGAGCCCAGAGGGCTCCTTGCCCGCCTCGCCGCCGCCCAGGCCATCCAGACCCTCCTCTTCGCCATCGCACTCGACACCGCCTGGACGAGCACGTTCATGGTGAAGCTGCTCGATTCGTAGCGACACGCGGCTCGCGTGTGGGCGTAGTGACACGCAGTTCGCGTGTCAGGAACCGGGCAGGCGAACCACCCGTCCCTGCGCGCAATGGCAGTATGGCCCCCGGTTCTGGCGCACTACTCCGGAGCCCCGATAGGGGCGTACTATAGCAGCCCAGGGCGAAGCCCTGATCTTTGCCCACATCTTCTGGGGGCTGGGGTTTAGCCCCCGAATGGGGGCGTTTGAGCCGTAGCCCAGGGCGACCGAAGGGAGCCCTGGGAAAAGGCCCCGCCAGCGTAGAGCCCCCGAAGCGGGGCGATTCAATGGGCCTGAAACGCCCCCTTCGGGGGCTTGGATGGGGGGGACGCGCGATCCCAGGGCTCCCTTCGGTCGCCCTGGGGCTACGGCTGGGTCGCCCGCGTCGGCGGGCTACAAGGCCCCGAGATGTGGGCAAAGATCAGGGCGAAGCCCTGGGAAGCAGGCGACGGGTAGTCTAGCCCTGAAGGGGCGTACTATGTCGTCTGGGCGCCACATCCTGCCTACGGCGGCTAGCGCGCCCCTACAGGGCTGAATCTGGCCCGCCACCTGTCCCAGGGCTTCGCCCTGGGCTGCTATAGTACGCTCCATTCGGAGCTTCAGAGCCGAAGAGGATTGCCAGAACCAGGGCAGTACTCGCGCAATCGTGGATGTTTTCGCCGGGGTTTTGTGTACAATAGCAGCATGGACAGCCAGACAGACGGCGATGCGCGGAAGTACCTGGACCCGAAGATACTCGCGCGGCTGGAGCGGCTGGACCTGAAGGCCCGGCTGATCGTCGAGGGCTTCATCTCGGGCCTCCACAAGAGCCCCTTCCACGGCTTCAGCGTGGAGTTCGCTCAGCACCGCGAGTACGCCCCCGGCGACGACCTCCGCCGCCTCGACTGGAAGCTCTACGCCCGCTCCGACCGCCACTACATCAAGGAATACGAGGAGGAGACCAACCTCGTCGCCTACGTGCTCCTCGACATCAGCGAATCCATGCGCTACAAGTCGGCCGAGCTATCCAAGCTCGAATACGGCTGCTACCTCGCCGCATCCCTCGTCTACCTGATGCTTGACCAGCGCGATTCGGTGGGGCTGGCGCTCTTCGACGACGCAGTTCGCCGCTTCGTGTGCGACTCCAGCAACCCCGGGCACCGCGAGGAGCTCATCGCCGCACTCGAGAACCTCAAGCCCACCGGCAAGACCGAGCTTGGGGCGGTCCTCCAATACATGGTCGGCCAGGTCCGAAGGCGCGGCATGCTCATCGTCGTCTCCGACCTCCTCACCAACCCCGACCGCCTCCTGACCGGCCTCAAGCACCTGCGCCACCGCAGGCACGAGGTCATCGTCTTCCACCTCCTCGACGAGGACGAGCTGACCTTCCCCTTCCAGCAGCTCACGCTCTTCAAGGGGATGGAGGGCTACCCGCAGCTCTTCGCCGAGCCACGCTCCCTGCGCGAGCAGTATCTCAACGAGCTCAACGCCTTCGTCTCGCGCGTCCGCGACGAGTGCGTGGCCAACCGCATAGACTACCAGCAGCTCAGCACCTCGGCCCCGCTCGACGTCGCGCTCTCGAGCTACCTCGCCACACGGATGGCCTCGACCAGGAGGTAGGGAATTGCGGATTTCGGATTTCGGATTTCGGATTTCGGATAGCGCCGCGGCGTGTGCTTGTTCGACTCTTGAATCCGCAATCCGAAATCCGAAATCCGAAATCGCAAAGAGCCAGACATGCCGGCCTTCGTAAACCCCATTGCCCTCTGGGGCCTCCTCCTGGCCTCGGCCCCCATCATCATCCACCTCCTCAACAGGCGGCGGTTCAAAGTGGTGGAGTGGGCCGCGATGGAGTTCCTCCTCGCCTCGGCCCGCAAGAACAACCGCCGCGTCCGCATCGAGCAGCTCATCCTCCTCGCGCTCCGCGTCATCGTGATTCTCATCCTGGTCCTCGCCATCGCGCGGCCGGTCGTGCGGCGCAGGGCGCTGGCCTCCCTCGCCGAGCGCCGCCGCTTCGCGCTCCTGGTCTTCGACTCCTCCATGAGCATGGGCTACCGCGACGGCGCGACGACCTCCTACGACCGCGCCCTGGCCTTCGCCGAGGAGCTCATGGCCTCCCTCCGCGAGGGCGACACCTGGGCGCTCGTCAACGCCGTCGAGCACGGCAAGGCCATCGTCCAGGAGCCCAGCTTCGACCTCGACGCCGCCCGCGCCGCCGTCGCGCGCGACCGCCTGCCCCTCTCCGACGCCGGCGGCTCCCTCCCACGCGCGCTCGAAGCCGCCGAGGAAGCCCTCAAGCGCTCGCAGGAGGGCGCACGCGACCTCTACATCGTAACCGACCTCCAGCGCGCGAGCTGGCTCGCCGCCGCCGGCACCCTCGCCCAAGAGGACGTCGAACGCACCAAGCGAATCAGCCAGACTGCGAGGATCATTCTCGTTGATGTCGGGCCAGAGAACCCCTCGAACCTTGCGGTTGCATCGCTCGAGACCGACGGCACCCTCGTCGTCGCAGGCGGCGAAACGGTCATCCGCGCCCAGCTCTCGAACTTCGGGCCAGACACGGCCAGCGGCCCCGCCGCGCACCTCCTCGTTGACGGCTTCCGCCAGCAGAAGTCCGCCGCAAAGGCCATCGCACCAGGCGGCTCCACCCAACTGGAGTTCCGACACGTCTTTCGTGCCCCAGGCATCCACACCGTGAGCGTGGAGCTCGACGCCGACAACCTGCCGAAGGACGACCACCGCTCCCTCGCACTCGACGCACGCGAGAGCGTCCGCGTCCTCCTCGTTGACGGCGAGCCGGGCACCGAGGCGTTCAGCGGCGAGACCGACTACCTCCGCCGCTGCCTCCGCCCCGGCGACGCCGCTTCCGCCGCAGGCGCACTCTCACTCTTCCAGCCCGAAGTCGTCACCGTCGAGGGCCTCAGCGGGGCCGACCTGCCGCGCTACGACGCGGTGGTCCTCGCAAACGTCGAGCGCCTGACCGACGCCGCGGCCGCCACCGTCGAGAGCTACGTCCGCCGCGGCGGAGCACTCCTCGTCTTCCCTGGCGAGCGGCTCGACCGCGCGTTCTACAACCGCACCCTCCACCGCGACGGCCAGGGCCTCCTCCCCTGCTCCCTCGGCAACGCCGTAGGCGACGCCAACGACCGCAAGCAAGCCGTCCACATCTCCAACCAGCTCGGCGACCACCCATTCGTCCGCCTCTTCCGCGAGCAGAAAATGATCCGCCTCTCCTCCCCATTCTTCTTCCGCTACTGCCGACTCGAGGGCGTCGAGCGAGAACCCGGTGGCACAGGCCTCCGGCCTGTCTCTCCTGATGGTGGCACAGGCCTCCGGCCTGTGTCCCCCACAGGCGGGACGCCTGTGCCACCTGGGGCCGGCGCGCGCGTCGTCTGCCGCTTCGACGGCGGCGCACCCGCAATCGTCGAGGGTCCCGCCGGCAAAGGCCGCGTCGTCGTCTTCGCCTCCACCGCCGACGACGCCTGGAACGACATGCCCGCCTGGCCCGCTTACCTCACCCTCATGCAGGAAATCCTCACCCAGGTCGCCCGCGACCCCGGCTCCAGCCGCAACCTCACCGTCGGCGAGCCCATCGTCTGCTACGTCTCGCCTCAGCAGTTCGGCAAGCCCGTCATGCTCCTCCGCCCCGGCGAGAGCAAGCCCGTCCCCCTCCAGGCCACCTCCTCCAGCGGCCTCCTCGCCGTCGTCTACCCCCACACCGACAAGGCCGGCATCTACGAACTCACCCTCCCCGACCCGACTGGTGGCACAGGCCTCCGGCCTGTGTCCCCTGATGGTGGCACAGGCCTCCGGCCTGTGTCCCCGGAGGCAGTGGCACAGCCGCCCTCGGCTCTGTCTTCCCGCCAGGACTTCTTCGCCGTCAACGTCCCCTCCCGCGAGAGCGATGTCCGCCGCATCACCGAGCCCGACCTCCGCAAGCTCCTCCCCGGCACCGACTTCGACTACCAGCGTGGCGGCATCCGCCGCGCCACCCCCGCCGAAGCCGGCGAGAGCGGCGAGCTCTGGCGCTCCCTCGCCTACGTCCTCCTCGGCCTCCTCCTCCTCGAATCCCTCCTTGCCCAGCGCTTCGGTCGCTGAGCGCCTACCGCGCGGCCGGCAGCGAGGTAGCGACGACCACCGCATTGCCCGGGCACGTGAGGGCCAGCCCCTGAGCCAGCTCCGCGCGCTCCTGCCTCCCAGCGGTCGGGAAGCCATCCTCGTCGGCCGGGGCCGAGGCCCGACTGAAGAGATAGTGGCTGAAGGGGAGGGTGCCGCCGCCGGGGACTGTGAGCTTGACGGAAGCCTCGACGTCGCTGCGGTTTACGAAGCAGAAGGTCCAGTCGAAGGGGTACTGGACTTTTCGGTTGGAGAAGCGTGCGGCGAGGATGCGGAGGCGGGGGTTGGGCTGGGGGAGGCGGTAGATGGTGGAGCCGGGGGGGACGGTTCGGGAGAGGAGCGCCCAGGTGTAGAACCAGGGCTTGAGGGCCATGCGGTCGGCCTTGGTCTTCCACATGCCCCAGTTGAAGCCCTTGTGGGAGGAGTCGTCGAGCATCCAGGCGCTGACGGCGGCGGCGCCGGAGCGGGCGGCCTGGACGGCGTAGTCCGCCATAAATACGGCGTAGTCAAAGGTTTGGATGTTGGTGTTGGTGTGGGAGCCGACCATACCCTCGCGCATTCCGGCCTCGCCGACCATGAAGAACTTCTCGTTCGCGTCGAGGTCGCGGGTGAGGGCGTAGTCCCATTGCTTGCGGAAGTAGGCTTCGAGTTCGCCCTTGAGGACTTCGGCGACGGGGGCGTAGCGGTGTATCTCCCACGCGGCAAAGCACTTGGAGAGTTGGTCAACGCCCCGTTGGTGCCAGGCGTCGTCGTGAGCCGCGTCGGTGCCCACGAATGTGACCTTCAGCTTGCGGTCAGCCAGCACCTTGGCGACGTTCTCCACCCCCTTCTTCCATCTGTCCCAGCCGCCGCCCTCGTAGTTCGGCTCGTTCACCAGGATGAAGTGTTTGATGCAAGTGTAGCCCCGCTGGTTAGTTAGGTAGGCCAGATAGGTGCCGATGGCGTCGGCGTACTTCGGGTCGTCGTTGCCGCTGAAGCCTGGCACCTTGCACCAGGTGGCGACGCCCCAATCGGTGAGGAAGACGCGGATGCCCTCTTTCTGGCAAACGTCCAGGTGGCGGCAGAGGCTCTTCATATTGGGCGTCTCCCAATCGAACTTCTCATCGCCCTTCGTGCACCACCTCGCCTGGATCATCATTCGGACGAGCGGGAGCTTCATCCAGCGGATGCGCTTGACCACCACCGCCCAATCGTCCTCGGTCACGCCGAGCTGTAAGTTCGGCTCCACCCAAAAGTTAGGGTCCCACTCCGCCCCGAAGCCGAGGAAGCGCTCCACGGCCACCGCCTTGGGGTCCGGCGTCAGCACGGAGGGCGTCTCGGCGCCCTCTGCTGCCAGCAGGCCGCTGGAACACGCGAACACGGAGCTGACCAGGTCGCGCAGTCTCAAGTGGGGCCTCCGAAAGCGCAGCCAGCGGGACGGGTGGGACTTGTGGGACGGGTGGGACCGGCGGGACTGGTGCCACCGATTCGTCCCACAGGTCCCACGCGTCCCACCGGTCCCACAGGTCTCACGGAGCCTGCCCGCAAGGCGCGGCACTGGCTACAGCTTGATCTGCGGGTGGCTGAAGCGGAGGGCCGCCATGTCGTGATAGGTGGCGACCTCGGTGACGATGGCGCCCTCGGGGCCGGCCTTCTGCCAGTGGCGGCTCTCGGCGACCTCGAGCTTCACGAGCTCGCCAGGGCCTTTGAGGACCATGTGCCTGGCCTTGGCGCAGTCCTTGTGGCTCGGCGGGATGATGTCCTCGACGCCGGGGGTCGGGTCGCCCTCGCTGCCGAAGTAGTCGGTGCCGTGGCGGACGAGCCAGGCCTCCATTTTGGCCGCCACCTTGTCGGTCTTGACGTGGTAGTGTTCGGGGATCATCTGGCCGGGGAGGAGCCAGATGTCATGGAGAAGGTAGTCGTCGCGCTGGTCGTTGATGTAGAAGATGCCGGCCATGCCGACCTCGGTGAACTTGCCGAGGCCGAAGTCGAGGACCCAGAAGGCGTCGGTCTTGAGGACGGGCATGATGGGGAACGAGTGACAATTCATCAGGTAGTAGTATGCCTCCTTGGCCTTCGCGGCGTCGAACTTGCCGTCGGCGCCGTAGAAGTCCTCGTTCTTGAACTCCTTCGCCACGCGCTTTGGCGGCGGAGCGAGGACCGGGCTTTTGTCCTCCCCGCACCCGCTGCCGATGATGGGCACGGCGGCGCCCACGAGGACGCCCCCGAGCAGCCTTCGCCTGGTGATCTCAGTCATTGTGTGGCTCCTTTCGCCATTTGGCTGTGAGACACCACCTCTCCCCCGGGGAGAGGTCGCCCGCCAAGGGCGGGCGGGTGAGGGTGCCTTGTTCGGCGCTTGTGGGGGCAAACGCACCCTCACCCCAGCCCTCTCCCCAAGGGAGAGGGGGGAAGAGGCACCTTATTGGGTCTACTTCGTGGCTCCTTTCAGGTCGTTGTACATCTGGAACGCCTTGTCGGGCTTGAGGTTGTCGTGGACGACGGCTCGGATGGCGGCGGCCATGGCGGGCGGGCTGTCGGCGAGGAAGATGTTGCGGCCCATGTCCACGCCCACGGCGCCCTGGTCAATGGCCTTGTAGGCCATAGCGAGGGCCTCGGCCTCGGGGAGCTTCTTGCCGCCCGCGATGACCACGGGGATGGGCGTGCCAGCGACCACCTCGTCGAAGCCTGGCTCGCAGTAGTAGGTCTTGTTGAAGTGCGCGCCCAGCTCGGCGATGACGCGCCCCGCGAGGCCGAGGTAGCGTGCGTCGCGCACAAGCTCCCGGCCGACCGCCGTCACGCCGAGGGTCGGCACACCGTAGCGGTTGCCCTCGTTGACCAGGTGGCAGAGGTTGGCCAGGCTCTCCTTCTCGAACGGCCCGCCGACGTAGCACTGGCAGGTCACGGCGGCGGCGTTGAAGCGGAGCGCGTCCTCGAGCGTCACGCCGATCACCTCGTTGGAGAGCTCCTTGAGGATTGTGGCGCCGGCGGAGGAGCGTAGGACGACAGGCTTGTTGACCTCGGGCGGGATGCAGGTCTTGAGCGCGCCCCGCGTGCACATCAGGCAGTCCACGTGCGGGATGAGCGGCGGGATGGCGAGGTCCATCCGCTCGATGCCGGAGGTCGGCCCCATGATATAGCCGTGGTCGAAGGCCAGCATCACCGTCTTGCCGTCCTTGGGGTCGAAGACGCGTGCGAGGCGGTTCTTCATCCCCCAGTCGAGGTGTGCCGAGCCTCTGAGGAAGAACCCTGGCGTCTGCATCGGCACGTTCGTGAAGAAATCCTTCGCCTTGTCGTCCGATTTCACCTGTGCGTCGGGCATGAGTTGAGCCCCCTTTCTCCTGGTGGTGATGACCGGACGCGTGACGCGTGACGCGTGACAAGAGGAAGAGGCGCCTGGGTCTTCTCTGGTCACGCGTCACGGGTCACGCGTCATGCGCCTGCTACGGATGCCGAAAACCCCCTAAAGATAAGCGAAACCGATGTTGCTCCTGGGTCTTGATGTCCAATGGTGCGGTCGCCGAGGTTCTTGGCGCGGCCGAATCTGGCCGGGAAGTTGCGGGTTGACAGGGCGCCTTGCTCGGCGGCAGTGGCGGCGGCGGCCAGGGCGGCTGTAACGTCCTGGCCGCCTTCGGCGGCGGAGCGCATGGCGGCTACCGCGGGGATGAGGGCGTCCATCATCGTCTTGTCGCCCACCTGGGCCTTGCTGTGGGCATGAAGGGCACGGAGGCCAGCCCCGAAAAGGGCGGCCAGGCCCTTCGCGTCCACAGGCTTCCTGCCGGCCACGGCTTCGGCCATGCCGAGGAAGAAGGTGCCGAAGAGCGGCCCCGTGGCCCCGCCGTCAACGCCCATCACGGCCCAGCCGATGTCGTTGAGGAGGCTCTTGAGGTCCTTCTTCTTGCACTCGGCGATGGCCTTCTCGACGAGGCCCATGGCGCGGGCCATGGTGGTGCCGTGGTCGCCGTCGCCGCCCACGGAGTCGAGCTGGGAGAGCATGGCCTGGTTGGCCCGCACCTGGTCTGCGGCGGAGCGGAGCATGGAGGCGAACTCGCCGTAGCCTACCGACTCCATGGCGTTTCCCTATGCCGCCCTTACAGGGCTATTCCCATTGTTCGACCGTTTCCCAGGGCTTCGCCCTGGGCTATACCATTTCGCCCCTGCGGGGCTCAGAACGGAGGAGCAAGCCATCTGCTCCTGCCGAGTGCCGACTGCCGACTGGCTACTTCGGCACGCTGAGCGCCGGGCTGTCGCACGGGGCGTCCCAGAGGCGCAGGAGCTCGTCGTCCATGCGGGCGATGACCATCTGGAAGCCGCCCATTTCCTGGACGGTGAGGAACTCGCCGACGGCGGCGCGGGCGAGCTCGATGCCCTTGTCCTTCAGGATTTCCTTGCAGCGGCGAAGGACGATGTAGAGCTCCATGAGGGTGGTGGAGCCTGTGCCGTTGAGCATGAGGAGGACCTTTTCGCCGGGCTGAATCTTGCGGTCGGCGAGGAGCATGGGCAACATGATATCGGCGGTCTCGTCGGCGCTCTTGAGCTTCATGGCCCCGCCGCCGGCCTCGCCGTGCTGGCCCATGCCCACGTTCATCTCGTCGTCGGGCATCGAGAAGATGGGCTGGCCGGTGGAGGGGTGCGTGGCGGCGGACACGGCGACGGCGAGGGTGGCCATGTTGTCCTGGACGCGCTGGGCGATGGCGAGGCAGTCGTCGAGCGAGCGTCCCTCCTCGGCGGCGGCGCCGGCGCACTTGACGACGATGAGCGCGCCGGACAGGCCGCGACGCTCGGCGGGGTCGGAGGCCGAGATGTCCTCGTGGGTGAGCACTTGCTTGACGTTGAGGCCCTTCTGGGCGACCATCTGGCTGACGATGTTGGCGGTCATGACGTCGCCGGCGTGGTTGAGGACGACGAAGAGGACGCCGGGCTTTCGGCGTTTGGCGGCGAGGCGGAGGGCTTCCATGACGCGTGGCGGGCCGGGTGCGGCGAAGATTTCGCCGGGCACGGAGATGTCGAGCATGCCCTTGCCGACCCAGCCGCTGAGGGCCGGCTCGTGGCCGCTGCCGCCGAGGGTGACGAGGGCGACCTTGCCGCCGGGCTTGGGCTTGGCACGGACCACCAGGTTATTGCCCGCCAGCTTGAGCTGCCTGGCGTGGGCGAGCGCCATGCCCTCGAGGAGCTCGCTCACCAGGTTCTCGGGCTTGTTGATGAACTTCTTCATTGGCACGGGTGTCTCCTTTCAGTTGGGTGTCTGAATCGTCGTCGTTGTCGTCGTCGTCCTCGTGCTCGAACACTCCTGGTTCGACGACGACGACGAGGACGACGACGAGGACGAGCTACTTCATCTGCATGAGCTCGATGAGCGCATCGCCATCTCTGATGAAGGCGATGGACATGTCCTCGCCCATCTTGGTGGGCGGGAGGATGATCTCGCAGCCTTTCACAGCCGCCTGGATGTCGTCCACGATGAAGGCCGCGTGGGGGGTGGTCTGGATGGGCTCGGGCAAGGGGCAGCCCTCCTCGCAACGCACGAACTCGACCTTGAACGGGTGCTTCTCGGGGTCCGTGATGTAGACCTTTGCGCCTTCAAGGTAGTTTTCGCCGGGCTGCTGTTTCTTCGTTGGCACGCCGAAGTGGGCGAATGTGGCCAAGTCGGGCTCTCCTAGATGGCTGGATTGGATGAATGGATGGGTGGATGGGTGGATGAATGTCAGAGTACGGCAGCCCTCTTGCACCCATCCAATCATCCAATCGTCCATTCCTCCTCTGCTTTGTTTCGCCTGCCGCTTCCATGCGAGGGCCATTATTCTGTCAATTCGGGCTGCGGCTGTCAACCGCGGATCGCGCTGTGGGCCGCAGCTCGGTTGCGAACATGGCGCCGACCATCAGGAGCGCGCCGAGCGCCTGGACGGGGGTGAGCCTGTCGCCCGCGAGGACGTGGCCGAAGAAGGCGGCGAAGAGCGGCTCCATGAGCAGGATCATCGCCACCTGGATGGCCGGGAGGCGTTGCTGGACGTAGGTCTGGACGTAGAAGGCCACCGCCGTAGCCGGGATGCTGGTGATGAGGATGGCGGGCCAGGCTGCCCGCGGGGGCCAGGGCAGCGGCTTGGAGATGACCCACGCCGCCAGGAACACCAGGGTGGCCGCTGCCAGTTGCCCGAGGGCTAGCACGCCCGTATGGTGGCCCCGCCCATAGCGGCCCAGCAGGACCACGTGGAGGCCGAAGCAGGCGGCACAGCCGACCGTGAGCGCATCGCCGAGCGAGACCGCCGAGGACAAGAGGGCCAGCCCCACCGTGCCCACGCCAACAGCCGCCCACACCACAGGCTCTGTCCGCACGCGGAACAGGAGCAGATTGGCGATGGGCACAAAGACCACGGTGAGCCCGGTGATGATGCCGGAGTTGGTGGGCGTGGTGTCACAGAGGCCAAAGGTCTGGAACAGGTAACCGGCGGCGAGTACGAGGCCGATCCCCGCGCCAACCGCGAGGGAGCGGCGGCTCATCCGCCGGACGGCGAAGGGCGCGATGGCCGCGGTGGCAATAACGTAGCGGACCGCCAGGAAGGGCGCGACGCCGCACAGCGCCGCCGCGTCCTTAACCACCACGAAGGTCCAACCCCAGACGGCGACGACCGACAGGAGGAGCAGGGACAGGGCGAGGCGCTTCACTGGGATGGTCCGCCGTGGGCTGTGGGTGTTTGGCGTGCGAGGATGAATGGATGAATGGATGGGTGGATGAGTGTCAGACAATCATGCATTCATCCAACCATCCATTCATCCCCGTCGGTTCGGCGCGCGAGCGCCGTGCAGGAAATTCACTCGGCCGGCAGGGAGACCCCCAGTTGCGCGGCAATCTCGGTGACGAAGGCGCGGTGCTTCTCGGGGCAGTTGGCCCGCCAGAGGCGCAGGTGCGCCTCGAGGGTGCGCGGCTCGCGGCTCGGCTTGGCGTTCAGCCAGGCCACGGCCTCCCAGTGCTCGGGCTGCTGCTCGAAGAGGGGCAGGAGCGCGGCGGCGACGACGTTGTTCTTGTCGCGCAGGCACGGCTCCTTGCGCATGGCCGGCTCGTTCTCCTTGAGCCAGGCGGCGAGGGTGGTGCCGGGCGGGAGCTGGGACTTCTTGATGCGGTCCTCCGCGTAGGTGCGGTGGTTGGGGGCGAAGCTCCGCCAGTTGGGGTAGGGCGGCGTCTTCGCCCAGGTCTCCGCCATCCGCCGCAGGGCGAAGAGCGATGCGAGCTCGCACAGCGACTCCTCGAGCCACTTGTTCGCCTTCTCGTCGTCGGTATAGCCGCACAGGATGTGGCAGAACTCGTGGGCGAACTGGTAGGCGTACTGCGACCAGAAGGTGTGGCCGGTGTCGAGCTGGACGTAGAACTCGCCGTTGAGTCCGCGGCGGTGCCAGGTGATGGGTCCCCCCTGCGGCGCGACGATGACGGGCGGGAGGGTGCGGCCGGGGAAGAAGCGCCAGAGCTCGGCCGCGGCCGAGGTCAGGACATGTTGGACGTCGTGGATGTCGGCCCGCCAGTCCCCCACCGGTGCAGGGCAGATGAGGAGGGGCGGGCGCTTGGCCTGAGCCGCCTCGCCTGCCCAAGCCACACAGCCTATCAACGCCGCGGTCGCCAGGAACGCGCGCCGCGTCGAGCCAGCCTTCCCTCGCATGCAGCTTCCTTCCAGAGGTCTCAGGGCTTCAGGAGCCAGGGGCGGGCCACGGGGTCGGACTTCAGGAAGTCCCAGTACTTGCGGACGAAGATATCGCGGGCCTTGGGGGCGGGGTGGACGCCGTCGGTGAAGTAGCTCTTGTCCCACGTGTTGTCCCAGATGTAAGGCCCCCACTGGAGCCAGGGGAGGCGGCGTGGCCTGTCGGGCTTGTCCTCGTAGGCCACCTCCTGGTCGCCCTTGAGCTGGCTCTCGATGAGCCACTTGAAGGCGAATGCCTCGCGCCAGACGTGCGGCTCGAAGTTCGTGAAGTGGCGGAAGCCGTCGCACGTCAGGTAGGCCAGCCAGAGGTTGGGATAGGTCTTGAGGCAGTGCTCTATGACCACGGCCATGTCGCGCTGCATTTGCTGCATCGTTTCGGGGAAGGGGCCTGGCGGGTTGCCCGGGCGGTTGCCCGCCCCGTGCCAGGTGGTGTGAAGGAAGAGCACCTGCACCTGCTTGGGCGAGTAGCCTGGGCGTTCGAGCAGTTTCGCCGCGCGGTCCCACACGGGGCCTTTGAGCTGGCGGAGCTGCGGCAGTTGCTGGCCGCCGACCGCCGCGTTGAGGAGCTCGAAGCGGGGATGGAGCTCCGCCGCGTGCTCGCGCAGCGCCGCCTGAAGGGCCGAGAAGTACATGCTACAGTTCGAGTGCCCAAAGACCACCGCGAGGATTCGCCCCTCCTTCTCATCGGCCTCGCCTGCCGCGTTGAGCGGCTTGATCCGCCCCGCCACTCGCACCCCCGCCTTCTGATGGGCCTCTGGAATCTCATTCTTCCCGCCTGGGTAGAGCCCCATCTCGAACTTGTCGAGGTACATCCCCCCCGCCGTGAACGGCTTGAGGGTGGCGGGGTCGAAAGGTTCGGCGGCGCCCGCAGCGCCGGCCGCGCCGAGCAGCAACGAGAGCAGGGACACCATGGTTGCCTCCTTCCTCGCGCAGAGGTTGTCCAGCACATCTCGCGGGACAGCTTCAGCCGCCCCCACTAGCTGGTTCACATGCTCGACGACCCTCCCCACGCTGTCGAGGGTCCCTTGCCGATCAAGCAGCTCATCGTCATACACACTATACCGGAACCCAACTGCGAAGTCGGAGAGATGGACCAACGAGCGGAAGGGCGCAATGTCCCTCTCGCCAGCGTCTTCGAGGGCCTGGTACAGAAGTCGGAGGTCATGTTCGTAGGGGTACACGATCCCCCAGAGGGAGATCCAGGATTTGAGGGCCTTCTCCACGACCTGCTGGGCGTGGAACCCGAAGATCTCCTCGGCGAAGGCATCGGGGTTCAACATATTGCTGAGCGCGCGGTAATCGCGCCGCGCGAGGTCCAGCATGAAGCGGGCGTGCTCAATGTCTGGCATAGAGCACCTTGCCCTCGCGCGACGCTCGGCCAATGACGTGGTTCAAGGAGTTGCGCCAGCGCTCCACCTCATCCCGGCTGAACACAAGAATGTCAAGGGGCACACGGAACTCCCACAGGGCCTCCCGAATCCGGCTCGTCACGCGCCGGCGGCTGCGCCCCGGGCCAAACGCCTCACGCTCCACCACCATCAGGTCCACGTCCGATGCAACCGTGTCGTCTCCTCTGGCCAGCGACCCGAAGAGAATAATCTCCTCCGGCCCGATCTCGCGCACTATCGCGTTCACCAACCCCTCAAGTGAGCCCCTGCTGACCCTCTGCATGCCACCATCTCCTCGGTCAGGCGTTTCCCCAGTCCGTCTCGTACTTCATGGCTGGCTGAGCCATGGTCAGTCTCCCTGCGTCTTTGCGTCGCCTCTCATTCTACTCCCCCTGCCACCATTCCGCAAGCGACGCCCGCCTCTGCCAGTTGGGGTCAATGGGCCTTGCGGGCTTCGCGGGCGGAGCGGAAGCGGTCGAGCTGGTCGCGGTGGTACTTGTCCTTGCCGAGGTCGAGTGCGCGCTGGCCGGCCTCGACCGCCTTGTCGAGCTCGCCCCGCTGAAAGTGGGTCTCGGCCAGGGTGTCCACGAACGCGGCGGAGTTGGGCTCGAGCTCGACGGCCCGGCGGGCGTGCTCCAGGGCGGCGTCCAGCCGCCGGCGGCAGCGCGCCGCCAGCCAGGCGAGCGAGTTGTGCGTCGCCGCCGAGTGGGGGCAGAACTGGCACGCCTTGTCGAGGGCGTCGTAGACTCGGCCGAAGAGCTCGTCGGCCTCCTTCACGCGGCCGGCCTTCTCGAGCTCGGGGACGAGGGCGAGCGCCAGGTCCCAGCAGGCGGGGAGCACGTCCAGGCAGAGGCGCGCCTCCTCCATCGCTTGCTCGACCTTCCCCTCGGCCAGGCGTGCGTGGGCGCGGCGCAACTGCGCCCTGGCCGGGATGCCCAGGTACTGGTCGTCCTCGAGGAAGTACCAGTTCAGCTCGTAGACGGCGAAGATTTCGCGCTCGATGAGGAGCGCGGCGCGGGCGTAGTCCTTCTGGCCGTAGGCGTGCTCGTCCATCAGTGTGTAGGTGTCGCCGGGCATCTGCATGGTGGAGGGTGCGGTGATGAGGATGAGCGCGTGCTCCGCGATGCTCTCCTCCTTCAGGCCGTGGGCGGCGAGGGCGTGGGCGAGGTCGCGCCGCACCTTGTCGCGGCCCAGGGGGAGCAGGCGTGCGAGGTCGCGCTTTGCGCGGCCGGCCGCGTCGTGCCCGGCCTTGCCGAGTGCCCAGCCCTGGAGGTAGAGGGGCGCGGGATTGTCGCGGGCGGCCTCCCAGGCCCGTCCGAAGGCGGCCGCGGCCTCGGCCCACTTTGCCTGCCCCACCCGCAGCTCCGCGATCCGCATCAGTGGGGCGGGGGCGGCCGCCACTTTGCACCGCCTCTCGAACCACTCGATGGCCTGCTCTGTCCTGCCGAGACGGGCGCAGGCCTCGGCCACCGCATCGAGGAACTCGGCCCGCGGCTCGGGCTCGAGCGTGGCCGCGAAGCCCTCAGCCTTGGCCGCGAGCGCGTCGAGGAGCGGGGCGGCCGGCCTGTCCGCGAGCAGCCCGTCGAGCCGCTCCAACGCCTCCCGCTCGCCCTCTCCTGGGCGCTCTGGGCGAATGGAAGGCCACAGGGCGACTGCCTCCTTGCCGCGAGCGCCGAAGAGCGCGTTGAGGAAGACATCCGCGTCAGGCTGATTGCGTCCCCTGTCGTCGTCCTTCTTCTCCGCGGCGGCGGCGATGGCTGCGGCGGTGTGCTCGATGGCCTCCTTGGTGAAGCCGAGCTTCCGCTCCTGCTCCACCACGTTGCGCACCTGGTTCCAGTCGGCGCGCTCGGCGGCCCGGCGGCCGACGTCCGCGAGTGCGGCGCGGCCCTTGTCGGGTCCGTCGCGCCTGGCGGCGAAGGCGGCGAGCCAGACCTCCGCCCAGGGCGCGAGCTCGCCGCCGGCCGCCTTCGCCTTCTCCACCGCCTCGAATGCCCTGGCGAACTCCTGGCGCTGTTCGAGGAACCCCACGGCCCGCTGGTAGCACCAGACCTGGCTCTGGTCAAGGAGGATACTGATGGCATCTTCCGCGCGCCGATTGAGCACCAGGACCTTGGCCGCGGGCCAGGCGTTCTCCCTCGGCCTCGGCCTGCGCAGGGGCGCCTTGGCCCGGGGCCACACGATCTCCACCCTTTTCTCCACGCAGGCGCGAATGCGTGCAGCCAGGGACTCGAAGAGCTTGCGGCCGCCCAGGACGCGATGGTATGCGGCCACGCGGCCGAGCGCCCCGAGGTCGTCTCCCAGTTCCGTGAGGTCGCGGCGGAACTCCCGCAGGTCCTGCCAGCGGCCAAGCTCGGCGGCCAGGCCATCCGCCAGCTCGTCGAGGCCCCAGCGCACCGCGGCCTCTCTCGCCTTCTCAATCTGGCCTTTCGCCCGATAGAGATAGGCGACGAAGGACGCCGCCTTCTTCGCCAGTGGCGAGCCCTTCTGCCCTGCGTGGGCGGCGAGGGCCTCCTCGGCACGCGCAAGCTCAGCGTCCAGCGTCCCGCGCAGCAGGTGGAATGTCACGAGGTCGCACACTGGCTCGTCGCCGCCGCGTGCCGCCGCGATGCGGAGGAGCCACTCGAGCTCGCCGAAGCTCCCGGCCCTCGCCACGTCGGGCACGCGCTGATAGACCCGCTCCCCGAACTCCACCTGCGGCCTGTCGTCGTCATCATCTCGCCGGGGCTTCTGTTGTGGTTCCGGGGCGGGGATGGTCGTGGCGGCGATTGCGCGGAGGACGCGCAGGCCGTCCTCGCGCTCGCCCGCGAGCTTCGCCACGGCCTCCGCCGCGGCCTCGCCGTCCCCGTAGCGGTACTGGTTGACCAGCTCGGCGATGACCCGGGGCGCATCGTCGTCCAGCCCGAAGCGGATGGCCACGACGATGCGCGCGATGCGGTTCACCACATCGGCGTCGCAGCTCTCGGCGGCCTGGAGAGCCGGCAGCGCCGCCGCCCCGGCCCGCACGAGGAGCTCCTGCGCCTTGCGCCGGGCGGCTGCATCGGGGCTGGCGAGGCCCCGGACGGCCTCAGCGATGGCCTCGGCCGATGGCCGGGCCGCCCCGGCCCACGGGACGCCCGGCAGCAGCGCGATGCCAACCCCCAACGACCACAGGTGTGCTCTGATGGAGCCTCTCATCTCACGCCCCAAGCTTCCGTCGCCTACTACCTGGCCCCAGCAGGTGAGGGGACAGAACCGCAGTCCCGAAGGGACAGCAGTGGGTAGCCGGCGGCTTCAGCCGCCGGATCGGGGCACAGGCGCAGCACAGTCCCGAAGGGACGGCAGACGCCCGCGGGAAGACGGCCCGACGCATGTTTCTGCCGTCCCTTCGGGACTTCCCTACTTCTGGCGCACGAGTCCGGCGGCTGAAGCCGCCGGCTACCCACTGTGCTCCCTTCGGGAGCAAGACCCCGAAGCGCCCGCGATCTTTCCCCCTATCGGTGGCGCGACGCACCTACAAGGTTGATACTACTCCTTGCTGCGCGGCATGTCAATCCGCTTGCATTCGGCAGGGCAGGAGCATAGAGTATTGGCGCGCGGCGGAGGCATCAGAAGAAAGGGATGCTGATGGACTACCGATGGCTGGCGGCGTGGGCGCTGGGAGTTCTGATGGTGCAGGCGGCGAGCGCGGGGAGCAAGCTCCAGCACGAGGAGGGCAAGACCCTCTCCTGCCTGCTGGACGGGAAGACGCTCTGGACGCTGAACTATGCCAAGGAGGAGGGGAAGCCGTACTTCCATCCCGTGTGTCTGGCGGACGGCACGGTGCTCACCTGGCTCCGTCCGCCCGACCACACCTGGCACCGCGCACTTTGGTTCTCCTGGAAGTTCATCAATAAGCTCAACTACTGGGAGGAGGATAAGGCCGGCAAGTCCCAGGGCGCGAGCGACATCGTGGACATGAGGTACGAGGAGAAGGACGGCGCGGTCGCCATCACGATGAACCTGGACTACCATCCCCACGGCAAGCCGAGCGTCCTCAAGGAGCTCCGCCGCATCCTCATCACGCCGCCCGACGCCGACGGCTGCTATCGCATGGACTGGCGGATGACCTGGACGGCTCAAGGCGAGGATGTGCTGCTCGACCGCACGCCGCTGCCGGCCGAGAAAGGCCCCTCGTTCGGCGGCTACGCCGGCCTGTCTGTCCGCACCGTCCAAGCCATGACCGCCTACCAGACGCTCGACAGCGAGGGCCGGCAGAACATGGCCGGCCACGGCCAGCACGCGCGGTGGCTCGACTTCAGCGGCATCGTGGACAAGG
This sequence comes from Planctomycetota bacterium, assembly GCA_016872875.1. The sequence goes on from VGYW01000009.1 coordinate 32,592, forward strand.
CGACGCAGAAGACGGCCGGCATCGCCATCTTCGACCACCCGTCCAACCCACGCCACCCGACGCCCTGGTACATCATCATGTCGGGCACCTTCGGCTACTTCAGCCCGGCCTTCCTCTTCGACAAGCCGCACACGATTCCCGCTGGCCAATCTCTCACGCTGGCCTATCGGGTGCTCATTCACCCCGGCCGCGGCGAGAAGGAGCGGCTCGCGAAGGAGTGGAAGGACTTCGCCGCCACGAAGTAGCTGCCGTTGAGACTGTTGGATCGTCGTCGTTGTCGTCGTCGTCCTCGTCGTCGAATGTCCAGGGCAGCGGAGGCCAGAATCTCGACGACGACGACGAGGACGACGACGAGCACGAGAATGCAGCAACCAGGAAAGTCGCTGGGCGTGAGGGCCACACTCGGGCGCGACTTGCACGAAACCTTCCGTTGCGCTACAACCTTTGCGCGCACGATCGGATTTCTCACACCCAATCCCTGAACGGGAAAGGAGAAAGCGATGAGGCGGTGGGCGATTGGGCTTGGGGCCGTGTGCCTGGTCGGCCTGTGCGGGGCGCTCGTGGCGGGCGAGGCCGCTCCCCCGGCCAGCCTCGACGATTGCGCGAAGCAGGTGGCAACCTATAAGTACGGCGACAGCCGCAAGGCTCTCCTCGACATGGAGGGCCTCATCCGAGCCTCCTACGGCAACGCTGAGGGGCGTAAGGCCATCGTCAGCAAGCTCTCAGCACTCCTCGCCTCAGCCGACACCACGACCGACGCCAAGCGCTTCCTCTGCCAGCAACTCAGCATCATCGCCGGCCCGGAAGCCGTCCCCCTCGCCGCCAAGCTCCTGCCCGACCCCGACCTCTCCCACTCAGGCCGCACGATCCTTGAGCGCGTCCCCGGCCCTGAGGCCGCCGCCGTCCTTCGCGACGCCCTCGGCTCGCTCAAGGAGAAGCTCCTCATCGGCGTCCTCAACACCATCGGCGAACGCCGCGACAAGGACTCCGTGGCCGCCGTGGCGAAGTACCTCGGCAACGCCGACGCAGGCGTGGCGAGCGCCGCGGCGACGGCGCTCGGCAAGATCGCGGGCGCGGAGGCCACGAAGGCACTCGCGGGCGTCCGCGCCACGGCCCCCGCCGGCGTCAAGGCGGCGGTCGCCAACGCCTACCTCCGCTGCGCCGACATGCTCGTTGCCGAAGGCAAGGCGGCGGAGGCCGCCGCGATCTACCTGGAAATGGCCGACGCTAAGGAGCCGAAGAACGTCCGCATCGCCGCCCTGCGCGGCCTCGTCATCGCCGACAGCGAGAAGGCACTCCCCCTCATCACCGCGGCCCTCACGGGCGACGACCCCGAGATGCAGGCCATCACGACCAGCTTCGTGCGCGACATGAAGGGCGGGGCGGTCGCCAAGGCATTCGTGGAACTCCTCCCCAAGCTCAAGCCGGCGGCCCAGGCCCTCGTCATCGCGGCCCTGGCCGACAGCGGCGACGCCGCGGCCCGCCCGGCCATGCTCAGCGGCGTCAAGAGCGAGGATGCGGCGGTCCGCGCCGCCGCCCTGCGCGGCCTCGGAAAGGTCGGCGCCGCCGAGGATGTGGCGCTCCTGGCCAAGGCCGCCGCCGGCCCTGCCCCTGACAACGCTCCCGCCGCCGAGAGCCTCTCGCGCCTCGGCGCTCAGGGTGCCGACGAGGCGCTTCTCAAAGCCCTCGAAGGCGCCGATGCGCCACTCAAGACGATCATCGTCCGCACCCTCGGCGTCCGCCGCTCCGCCGCTGGCATCGCCGCCGTCCTCAAGGCCGCCGAGGACGCCGACGAGCCGGTCCGCATCGAAGCGCTCAAGGCGCTCGCTGCGCTCGCCGACGAGAAGAGCGCGGCCGCAGTCGTCAAGCTCCTCGTCGCCGCAAAGCCGGGCGCCGAACAAGACGCCGCCGGGAACACAGTTTTCACGGTGATCAGCAAGGCGAAGGACGTCGAGGCGCGAGTGGAGCCACTCCTGGCCGCAATGGCGGGGGCGAGCGTTGACGGCAGGTGCGCCGTGCTGAAGACTGCCGGCCGGCTCGGCGGCACGAAGGCCCTCGCCGCCATCCGCGCGGCCATCAAGGACGCCGACGCGAAGATACAGGAGGCGGCGATCCGCGCGCTGACGAGCTGGCCCGACGCAGCCGTGGCCGCCGACCTCCTCGACCTCTCGAAGAACGCCCCTCAGCCCACCCTCAAGATCGTCGCGCTCCAGAACTACGTCCGCGTCGTCGGCCTCCCCAGCAACCGCGCGCCGCTCGACACGGTGAAGATGTACAAGGACGCTCTCGAGCTGGCGACCCGTCCCGAGGAGAAGCGCGCCATCCTGGGCGGCCTGGGCCAGGTGAAGCACATCGAGGCGCTGAAGGTGGCCGAGCCGCTCCTCGACGACAAGGGCGTGGCCAACGAGGCCTGCGTGGCCATCGTGGAGGTCGCTAAGGCCGCCGGCGCCGCCGACAAGCCCGCGGCCAAGGCCGCGCTCGAAAAGGTCCTCCAGACCACGAAGGACAAGCGCCTCATCGGCGACGCCCGCGGCCTGATCAACAAGCTGAAATAGCTGCTCCCGAGGTGGCGTTTGGCCACAACCAACGAGGATGATTGGATGGGTGGATGAATGGATGGTTGCCTGACACCCATCCACCCCTCCATTCATCCTCTGCATGCCGGGTGCCACGCCCAAACTTGCTCGGGCGTGCGGCAATGCGCTACCTCTCACACAAACGAAATCGCCGCGCCCCGGGCTCCCCGGAGGCGCGGCGATCTCATGAGCAGCATGAATGGAGGAATGGATGTTTGGATGAATGAAGGATTCCCTGCCACCCATCCATTCATCCACCCATCCATTCATCCCCTTCGACGAGCCTACTTCTTCCCCTTCTTCGCAGGCTTCTTGGCCGCTTTCTTCTTCGGCGCGCTGCACCCACAGGTCTTGCACATGCCACTCGCTCCTTTCCACCAAGAGGCCGCGGACGCGAACAGGCAACGCACGACCCCATTATGCCAGCCCGCCTGGGAAATGCAAGGGGGAGAAATGAGAAGGGACCGAAGGGACCACAGGGACCTAAGGGACGCAAGCCACCCCTCCCCTCTTGATGTCCCTTAGGTCCCTGTGGTCCCTGATGTCCCTTTCTCCTTGAACGTCGCGTGTCCCAGTGGTAGAATCAGGCGCGAAGGAGTGCGGCATGGCATCGCCCAGTGCCCAACGCGGCCAGGATGAACGCATCCTCATCGAGACCGATTGCCTCACCGCCGAGGTGTGGCCCAACGGCTACGTCAGCGGCGTGAAGGCGAACACGCTGGTTGACAAGAAGACCGGCGCCCGCGACGCCAGCTTCGGACTGGACATCATCGACTTCCTCATGGGGCCGGGCGAGAAGGGCGGCGTCCCCTACGAGTTCAACAACCTCGTCCACGGCAAGATCCCCAAGCATTACCTCGAGCTCCCGCAGATCTGCACCCAGGCGAAGCACCTCGAGAGCGAGTTCGCGGTCGGCCCCGACTTCGCCGCCGTCCGCCAGTGGTGGCGCTGGAAGGAGGCCGCGCCCCGCTACAAGCCCGGCTCCCTCTGGGAGCAGACCATCGTCTTCCCGCAGGGGCGCCGCTACTTCCTCTCCTGCGACCGCGTCGAGAGCGTGAACGACTTCAAGGACGTGTTCCTGCGCACTGACCTCCCCGGCCACCTCCAGCACAAGAAAGGCGACAACTTCGAGGAGGTCTACCTCAGCTACGAGGGGCGGATTCCCGCCGCCGACTTCTTCGAGGACTTCCCGCCCGACGGCAAGCACCTCTATCAGCGGGGCACGCACCCTCTGCCCTCTCGGATGATTCGCGCGCGCAAGATACGCGGCGAGGGCAAGCCCTGGCTCGCCGGCATCACCCTCGAGCCCACGATGGTCAGCGAGGCCTGGTGCCACCAGCGCGGCTACGTCTGCTTCATCCAGGAGTTCGGTCGCCTGCCCGTGAAGGCCGGCGACAGCTTCGCCGCCGCATACCTCATCGGCTACTTCGAGTCCATCGAGGAGATGGAGCGCGAGGCCGACCGCTACCGCGGCCTCACCTCGCTCGCCGCCACCAAGGACTACTGGCTCCTCAGCGAGGGCGTGCTCCTCAGAGAGGGCGATGGCCGCTACCGCATCGCCCCCCACGGCCAATGGCCCGCCCCCAGCCCCTGGCGCCTAGTCGCACACGGCAGAGGCGAGGCCACCGTCAATGGCCAGAGCCTTCAGTTCGACGGCGAGAAGACGTTTGAAGTGCGGTGGAGGAATCCGTAGTCCGCGGTCCGTAATCCGTAACCAGACCAAGAAGAAGAGATGCCACGCAGTCATTTTCTCTTGGTATTGGCCCTTGGGGTGTTGATAGTCGCCGTGCGCCTGTGTGCCGCGGAGGCGAATTGGGAGGCCGAGCTGCGCTGGAAGCTCGAGAAGGAGATCAAGGCCGAACTGGCCGGCAAGAGCCTGGACGAGGTGCTTCAGCATCTTGCGGACGAGGTGGGCTGCAAGATCGATCTGGCTCTCACAGAAGAGGCGGGCCCGCCTGTGCACTTCCACACAAAGGGGATGCCAGCCAGCAAGGTCCTGGGCTGGGTGTGCTTTCTCACGGACGGCAGGTGGGTGCTTACCGACGACAGGGTCGTCGTGTGTTCCGAGAGGCAGGCTGCGTCGCTCGTGGTGAAGCAGCGGCGCAGGTATGACCTGAGCAAGCTGGCGCCAGATGCGCGCGACGCCGAGGCCGTCAGGAGGGCCGCCGTGCGGCTCCTGCGGTCCATTGGCGCGGCTAGCGTGCAGCCAGAGGAAGGCTCGCGGCTGACAGTGAGCGCTTCGGTGGCGGGCCTCGCCTCTGTTGCCAAGCTGTTGGATTCGCTTCCCCGCGTGCCGCGCAACGGTAAGCTCGCGTGGGAGATCCCAAACCCTGACGTTCACGTTCCCATCGAGGTCTTCGCCGATCCCGCAGAGTGGCCCGCGGCCATCAAGGACGCGATGCGCAAGAGGGTGACGTTTGACTTCGTAGAGACCCCAACGCGGGACGTCACTAACTTCCTGGCGAGCCTGGTCGAAGTGCCCATCATCTTCGATGCCTTGGCCGTAGGGCATGCGCCGGATGCCACGCTGCGAGTCAACGACATGCGGTTCCAGTCGGCGCTCAACTGGACGATGAGACTCGCCAAGCTTGGGTTCGCAGTGACACCGGAAGGCATCCTGATCTCGAAGCCAGAACGCATCGCTGAGGTCAAGGGCCAGGCGGAGCCGTTGGCCGTTGCAGTCCACGACGTGTCGGACATCCTGGCGGAGGGGTGGGAACTCAGCGAGGTGGTCGAATGCCTGCGCGAACTGAGGGACCATTCCCGCACGTTCATCCTCGGTGCCGGCACGCGGGTCGTTGCCGTCGTGAGGGCAGGGCGGGTGAGCGAGGTGGGGCGGCAGCTCGATGCCATGCGGGGGCCGAAGCTAGCCCCCGCCCGCCCCGACGGGGCGAGGCCGCTTCCCGACCAGCCAGAATGGGTGGCCAAGACCCACGACGCGTTAAGCAAGAAGGTGACATTCGACTTCGTAGAGACTCCGCTTCAAGATGTGGTGAACTTCTTGTCCTCCCTGGTTGACGTCACGATCGTCATGGAGACCGAGCCCACAAGGGACGCTGCGAGCGTCACGCTCCGCGTGAACGACATGCGCCTGGGGGCGGCCCTCCAGCGGGTGCTCTGGCCCATGGGCCTCGGGTATGAGCTGAGGGACGAGGCAATCTTCATCACCAAAGCAGAGCAGATCGGTCGGGATGCGGTAGCAAGGTTGTTGCCCGCGTGGGGCGCCGTGGGGAAGCCCGAGGAGGCCCGGGAACTGGCCAAGTTCCTCGATGCCCTCCTCAATGCCTCGCCTGGGGCTTCGCCACGGACATGCTGTAGGGTGAGGCCCGGCTATGCCCTCGACTGCGTGGCGACAGAGGCGCATGCCAACGTCGCCGAGGGTCTCGTCGGCTGGCTGGCCCACTCCAAGCCCGGCGAGTGCCACGACCTGCCCGAGACGCCCGGCGCCGCGCCGCGGCAGGAATGGGAGGCCGAGCTCCGCCGGGCCATGAACAAGCGCGTCACCTTCCACTTCGCAGAGACGCCCATCCAGGAAGTCGCTGAGTTCCTCAGCAGCGTCGCCGATCTCACTATCGTTTTGGACACCGAGCCGTTGAAGGACAAGCAGCTCGACGTAACGCTGCGGGGCGAGGACATGGCCCTCGGGACGGCACTCGACTCAATGCTGAAGCCCCTCGGTCTGGCGCACGTGCTGAGGGACGAGGCAGTGCTGATCACGACTACGAAGCGTGCCCGCTGGCTACGACCGACAGTGTGGCGGCTCTATGACATTCGCCATCTCGGCAAAGAGCGGCCTGCGGCGGCTGACCTTGCCCTGACTGTCAGGAAAGCATGCGAGAAGCACCCCGAATGGGCACCGTCGCACCGGTTCGCCGAATTCCAGAATCGCCTGGTCATCTGCACCACCCCGGCCGTTCACGGGGCCGTGCAGAAGATTGTGGAGGAGAGCCTGAAGACCGCGCCCCGCAAGTGAACCTTTCTTGTGAGGATGCCATGGCCAAGGTGCTGCTGAAGAGCGTGTTCCGCCCGGTGTATCCGACGCCCGCGGCGCTGGTGACGAGCGCGGCGAGGGATGGGACGCCGAACATCATCGTGCTGGGCGAGTGCTTCAACATCTCGATCGGCCTGAGCGGGCCGGTGGTGGTGGGACTCGCCATCGCGCCAGGACGCTACTCCTACGGGCTGATCAAGCGGTCGGGGGAGTTCGGGGTGAACTTCCCGACCGCCGACCTGGTGGAGGTGGTGGACCGGTGCGGGGCGGTGTCGGGGCGCAAGGTGGGCAACAAGTTCGCACACGTGGGCCTCACGCCGGTGCCGGCCACGAAGATCAAGGCGCCCCTCATCGCCGAGTGCCCGATAAACCTCGAGTGCAAGTTGATTGACATCATCAAGGCGGGCGACCACGATCTCTTCCGTGGCGAGGTGCTGGCGCAGCACGTGGACGAGGGCTGCCTCGATGCCGAGGGCAACATCGCGGTGACGAGCCTCAACCCCCTTTGCTATGTGCTGGGGCAGTATTGGAGCGCGGGCAAGTACCTGGGGTACCACGGGTTCACGGGGAAGAAGTGAGGCGTGATACGTGATACGTGATGCGTGACGCGTGAGAAGAGGGGCTCAGAGGGCGCCGCCGGCGGGCGGGGCGGGCTTGACCTTGAGGGCACAGTCGGTGCGGAACTCGGGCAGGGGAATGGTGAGCTGGCCCGCACTGGTGTGGACCCGCAGCGTGGCGGCGACCTCGCCCTTCGCGGTGTCCCAGACCTCCACTTTGTAATCGCCCTCCTGGAAGCCGCCGAGGCGGACGGCGATGTTCCTGAAGACCGGGGCGTCCGCGGGCTCGGGCAGGAGCTGCATGGCGCTCCGCGAGTGGACCCAGGCGTAGGCCGTATGGTCGTTCTGGAGGCAGAGGGCATCGAGGTCGGGATGGCCGATGGGAAAGGCGGCGACGCGGCGCTCCAGGCCCTTGCCGCGGCGGTCCTCGCCCTTGTGGTAGGCGGCGAGGGCCTTGAACTCACCGTAGAGGTCGGCGGCGTCAATGAACTGGAACCACCAGAAGAGGGGTGAGCCTGCGGTGTGGGTCATGTAGGAGGCCCAGAGGCCGGCGTGGAGGTCGGCGCGGAGCTCGGCGACGGGCTGCGCGCCGAAGGGCTTGCCGCCGTACTCGGTGACGAAGCCCGGCTTGCCCAGCCGGTTGAAGGTCTCCGCCGTCCTCAGCACGATGGGCACGATTGGGCCGTCCTTGAGCTTGTAGGCGTCGCACGTGGCATACTTGATGCCAGGGATGGCGACGAGCGCCGGCTGGATGCGGCTGTAGTCGGTGGAGAAGTGGGTGGTGACGGGGTGTGCCCAGGGGTCGAGCTGGGCGAGGTAGTCGGCCATTTCCGCGTGCCACTGGGCTTTGAGGCGGGTGGGCTCCTTGTCGCGGTGGAAGGCGTAGGAGTCGCCCACGAGGTCAATCTCGCTCCATAGCTCCAGGCCGGCGAGGTGGGGCGAGTAGCCCCAGCGAGCGATGAGGTAGCGGAGCTTCTTCTTGTGGAGCGCCTTGGCGAGGGGACTGCGGAAGAAGTCCTCGGGGCTGGCCAGGAAGCCGCCGTTCCGCTCGGCGTAGGGGTTGTCGTCCCACTCCGGGTCGCACCAGGTGGAGCAGCGGCCGTGGTTATCCACGACGACATGGAGATAGAGGCCGAGCCTGTCGGCGAGGGCGAAGAGGTGGTCGAGCTTCCAGGCGTTCTCCAGGTTGTAGCGGTTAAGGCCCTGGTAGCCGCGCCAGTCGCCCGTCCATTCGAGTCCGAGCCACCAGGCGCTCATCCAGACCTCGGCGAGGTTCTCGCCATTCGCGGCCATCTTCGGGAGGAGGTCGTCGTAGGCGAAGGTGCCGCGGTCGGGGAGCGGCTTTGCGCCGATGGCCTCCTGCACCTGGGCGGCGCGCGGGCTGGCGTCGGCCGGGGCGTGGACGTTGTGCCCAATCGGATAGAACCATTCGCCGTTCGAGAACTCGAAGTAGAGCGGGTCGGCCCGCGAGACGCGGACGAAGCCGCGGCTCTTGGACTCCACGCAGGTGAAGGAGCGCTTGCCCGTGACGAGGCGCTCCGGCTCGCCGCCCGCGGGCTTATGGAGCACGGTGAGCCAATAGGTGTGCGGCCCGAGGCTCGTGGGCGCGAGGCGCACCTTCCAGGCCGCCGGCCCCACGGGCGTCAGCTCCTCGCGGCCGTCCACAAGCCGCCGAACGTAGTCCTGGTGGTAGAACGCAGGGACGGTCTTGGCCGCCCCCGCCGCGTCCACGAACGTGGCGTCAATCTGGACCTCGGCGGGGTCGAAGGGGTTCCTCACCGGGCGGGTGATGCCGAAGGTGAGCTCGAGCTTGCCGTATCGTGGGATGGCGAGGCCGCTTTCGCGGAGATTCACGACGCCGAGCGGCGGGGCCTTCGCCGCCGCACGCTCCACGTGCACTGCGTCGAGGAACAGCGAGCCGTGAAAGCGGTCCTGGCAATGGAAGCTGATCCCCAGCTCGGCCACCTGGTGGGCGGCCACGCCGTTCCAGACCCCGTGGTGGCCGACGGGTCGGAGCTGTGGGCTGGACGGGCTGATGTCGAGCCGCACCTCGTTCCAGGCGCCCGGCTCGAGCGCCTCCTCGAAGAGGTGCTGGAACCAGAGGCCGTCCTTGTCCTTCAGGAAGACCAACGTGTGGATGGTCTCCGGGGCGTCTTCGGGCACGTAGACGTGGTAGGTGAGGTCGGCCGCCAGGTCAACGTCGAAGCCCGCGCGGCGCGAGAGGGACAGGGGGCGGGGGAAGTGGGCGTCGAGCTCGAGCGACCAGCCGCCGTCCTTGGCCTTCTGCTCGGTGCGCTCCATGCGCGTGTCGTGCGAGCGCCAGCCGTCGGCGTCGTGCTCGAAGGACCAGCGAGCCAGCGGCGGCGCCGGCCCGCCGAGGAGCGTGCCCAGGAGCGCGATGAGCGCGGCAGGAAGCGAGCCGCCCATGGCTCTTGCCTCCCGGAGGCCAGGGGACGGTGAGAAGAACCGACTCAAGGATAGCCCAAGCGGGTCGCGCGAGGCAAGAATTGCGGGGCCCCCAGGCTCGGTCCAAGTCGTATCTTCAATGACTACAAGTGCTTACGTCTGTGCCCTCGCTCGCCGGCGTGTCATTTCCCCCAGCGCGGATGCCCGGCGCTCAGCCCCCGCCTGTGGCGAGGGCGCGCGCCTCTTCGGGGGTGAGGGCGCGGCTCCAGATGCGAACGTCGTCTATCAGGCCGCGGAAGTGGTAGGCGGCGCTTCCGCTCTCGCTGCACGCGCCGATGAAGACCCCTGCCGCGCCCAGGCTGCTGCCCGAGGCAGTCTGAGCCTGATTGCCCAGGGAGGTCGCGCCGCTCCCCCCGTGCAGGAGCACCTCGCCGCGGACCAGCTCCCCGTCCAGGTAGAGCATCATCCGCGGACCCTGGTTGACCAACGCAACGTGGTGCCAGTTGCCATCGGCGGCGGCCGCGGAGGAGAACCACGAGATGTCAGCGCCCTCCCCGTACAGGCCGTGGAAGTACGCAGGCTTCCCGTTCTCGAGCATCAGGCCGAAGTCATTCGAGCCGTAGCCGCCCGTCGAGACGCCGACGAGGGTGGGATTCGACCAGAAGCGGCTGCGGGGGCTTGCCGCCGACTGCGCGGTCTTGCACCAGAGCGCCACGCTGAACCAGGTGAGCCCCTTTGTGACGCCCGCCGGAACGACCACGTGGTCGGCCGTGCCGTCGAAGGCGAATGCCCCGCCGAGCTTGCCCTCTGAGACAGGTTTGGCCCCCTTCGCGGTGGCATGGTGGCCATTGCCGCTGGCATCCGAGGCATCCTTATCGAAGGTGTAGAGCGCCACGAGGCCCTTCGCCAGGCCGGGCGCGGGCGCCTCGCCCGCCGATGCGCATGATCCGACTGATCCGACTGATCCGACTGATCCGACCGATATGACCAGAAAGAGCCCCACCCCCCGCCCCCATCCGCCCCCGGCCCTGTGTGTGCTATTCTTCAATGCTCAGCAGCCTCGGGGTGTCAATGATGGCCAGCTCGATGGTCAGGGCGTGCTCGCCGCGCTCGACGACCTTGACGGGCAGCGCCTTGTCCGCCAGGGGATCGTAGTAGCTCGCCCTGGTAGTTTTCCCCTCCACCGGGCGGATCGTGAGGCGGTA
>VGYW01000010.1 GCA_016872875.1 Planctomycetota bacterium
GACCAGGGCCGCGACGCCTGGTGCCTTGTCCCTGCCCTCCCCTTCGAGCTGGCCGCGCTCCCGCACAGGCTCTTCAAGTGGCTCCGCCTCCCGGTCGTCAGCTACGCTCTCCCCGCCCTCATCGCCATCGGGCAGGCACGCTTCCACCACGCCCCCCCGCGGAACCCCATCGCCCGCCTCGTCCGCCACGCGGCGCGCCGCAAGACCCTGCGCGTCCTCCAGGGCACCCAGCCCCCGAGCGGCGGCTTCCTGGAGGCCATCCCCATCACCGCCTTCGTCGCAATGAGCCTCGCCGCCATCGGCCAGAGCGGCCACCCCGTCGCACTCAAAGCCGCCGACTTCCTCCGCCGCACCGCCCGACCCGACGGCAGTTGGCCCATTGACGTCAACCTCGCCACCTGGGTCACTACCCTCTCCGTCAACGCCCTCGGCGACGCTCTGTCCGAGGCCGACCGCCAGCCCATCCTCGACTGGCTCCTCGCCCAGCAGCACCGCGTCGAGCACCCCTACACCCACGCCGCCCCCGGCGGCTGGGCCTGGACCGACCTCCCCGGCGGCGTGCCCGACGCCGACGACACCGCCGGCGCATTGCTGGCGCTGCGCCGACTCCTGGCAGAGGATGAATGGATGGGTGGATGGGTGGATGAATGCCAGACCCAATCATCCAATCATCCATTCATCCATTCATCCTCTCCCAGATCATCAATCTCCGCTGGTATCCAATGGCTCCTCCGCCTCCAGAACCCCGACGGCGGCATCCCCACCTTCTGCCGCGGCTGGGGACGCCTCCCCTTCGACCGCTCGGCCCCCGACCTCACGGCCCACGCCCTCCTCGCCTGGCGGGCCTGGCCCGACGCCGCCCCCGCCCGCCAACTCGACAAGGCCATCCGCCGCGCCATCGCCTTCCTCGAACGCTCCCAGCGCCCCGACGGCTCCTGGCTCCCCCTCTGGTTCGGCAACGAATCCGCCCCCGACCAGGCCAACCCCACCTACGGCACCGCCCGCGTCCTCATCGCGCTCTCCTCCATTCCGGATCCGGGGCTTCAATCAGCAATCAGCAATCAGCAATCAGCAATTGCCTCCGCTGTCTCCTGGCTGCTGGCCGCACAGAGCCCCGACGGCGGCTGGGGCGGCGCTCCTGGCGTGCCATCCTCCATCGAGGAGACCGCCCTCGCCGTAGACGCCCTCTGCTCTGCCAAATCCGAAATCCGAAATCCGAAATCCGAAATCGCCTCTGGCGTTCACTGGCTCATAGAACATACCGACTGCGGCCGCTCCTTCCCGCCCTCTCCCATCGGCCTCTACTTCGCCAAGCTCTGGTACTTCGAGAAGCTCTACCCCCTCATCTTCACCGTCGGCGCGCTCCAACGCGCCCTTGAACTGTCGCGCCGCCAGCGCTAGCATAGAAATGAAAGGGGATGAATGGATGGGTGGAAGAATGGATGAATGTAAGAAGCGATTCCGCTGCTCTCCGTTCTTTCATCCATTCATCCATTCATCCATTCATCCTCTCCTGAGTGTCTGGTTCGCCCTTTCTGCGGCGGCACCGCTCGCGCGCGCCGGCACCGTCCCGTCAGCTCAGTGGCCCATCTTCCGCGGCGACGCCGCGCTCAGCGGCCGCGCCGCGGGCACGCTCCCCGACTCCCTCACCCGCCTCTGGCGCTTCAAGACCGGTGACGCCGTGAAGTCCTCCGCCGCCATCGCCGACGGGCGAGTCTTCGTCGGCTCCAATGACTGCAAGCTCTATGCCCTGGAGCTCGCCACGGGCAAGCGGCTCTGGGACTTCAAGGCCGAGGACGCGATTGAGGCCGCCCCCTGCGTCGTGGGCGGCAAGGTCTACGTGGGCGCCGACGACGGCTTCCTCTATTGCCTCGACGCCGCCTCGGGCAAGCTCGCCTGGAAGTACCAGACCGACGGCAAGATCATGGGCGGCGCCAACTCAGTCCCCGCCCCCGACGGTAAAGGCACCTGGCTCCTCGTCGGCAGCTACGACAACAGGCTCCACTGCGTTGATGCCGCGTCGGGCAAGGGCGTCTGGACCTACTCCACGGGCAACTACGTGAACGGCGCCCCCGCCGTCGCCGACGGCAAGGCCACCTTCGGCGGCTGCGACGCCATCATCCACGTCGTCGCCGTTGCCGACGGCAAGCGGCTCGCCGCCATCGAGACCGGCTCCTACATCGCCGCCTCCGCCGCAATGGCCGGCAGCCGCGTCTTCGTCGGAAACTACGGCGGCGACCTCTTCTGCGCCGACGTGGCGACCGGCAAGGTGGTGTGGAAGCGGCCCGGCGAGGACGGCGCGCCCTTCTTCGCCTCGCCCGCCATCGCCGACGACCGCATCGTCGTCGGCTGCCGCGACAAACGCCTCCACTGCTTCTCCCGCGACACCGGCAAGCCCCTCTGGGCATTCACCACGCGCGGCGAGGTGGACAGCTCTCCCGTCATCGTCGGCGACAAGGCCGTCTTCGGCTCAGCCGACGGACGCCTCTACGTCGTCCGCCTCGCCGACGGCAAGCCCCTCTGGTCCTACGAGGTCGGCGAGCCACTCACCGCCTCCCCCGCCGTCGCGAATGGCACCGTCGTGATCGGCTCGGAGGATGGCACGATCTACGCTTTTGGACGCCAATAGAATCGTCCTCGATTCATTCGATTCATTCGATTCATTCGATTGAATCGATGGAGATTCGAGGATGTGGAACGAGGACGGTAAGAGGGCGAGATGCGCATTGCTTATCTCATGCCCGGCGCCGGCGGCAGCTTCTATTGCGAGAACTGCCTCCGCGACGCCGCGCTCATCCGCGCCGTCCGACAGCTCGGCCACGACCCCTTCATGGTCCCGCTCTACCTGCCGCTGAAGATTGACGAGCCGACCAGCGTCCCCGCCGCCCCTGTCTTCTTCGGCGGGATCAACGTCTACCTCCAGCAGAAGTCGGCCCTCTTCCGCCGGCTCCCCCGCTGGCTCACCCGCTGGCTCGACGCCCCCTGGCTCCTTCGCTGGGCCGCCCGGCGCGCCGGCATGACCCGCGCCCACGACCTCGCCGAAACCACCCTCTCCATGCTCCGCGGCCAGGAGGGCAACCAGGCACGCGAGCTCCGCCGCCTCTCCGACTGGCTCGCCTCCGAGGAGAAGCCCGACATCGTCTCGCTCTCCAACTGCCTCCTCATCGGCGCGGCCCCCCTCCTCAAGAAGCGACTCGGAGTTCCCATAGCCTGCACGCTCCAGGACGAGGATATCTTCCTCGACGGCTTGCCCGAGCCGCAGCGTAAGCAGGCCTACGACGCCATCGCGGAGCGGGCGCGGGATGTTGATGCCTTCATCGCCGTGAGCCACTACTACGCCGCCCTGATGCGCGACCGCCTCCGCCTTCCCACCGAAAAGGTCCACGTCGTCCACAACGGCATCCCCCTCGAAGGCTACGAGCCGTCCCCGGCCACAGGCGAGACGCCTGTGCCACCAACCACTGGTGGGGAAAGGCAAGCTCTTAGTGGCACAGGCCTCCGGCCTGTGGCAGGGGATGGTGGCACAGGCCTCCGGCCTGTGGCAGGGGATGGTGGCACAGGCCTCCGGCCTGTGACAGACCATGGTGGCACAGGCGTCCCGCCTGTGATTGGCTTCCTGGAGCGCCTCTGCCACGAGAAAGGCCCCGACATCCTGGCCGAGGCGTTCCTCCTCCTGCGCCCGAAGTTCAGCGGCCTCACGCTCCGGCTCGCTGGCGGCTCCACCACTTCCGACGAGGCCTTTCTCTACTCCATCCGCCGCCGCCTCGCCGAGGCCGGTGCCACCGCCGACGTCCACTTCCTCCCAAACCTCCAGCGCCCCGAGCGCCAGGAGTTTCTCCGAACGCTCTCAGTCCTCTCAGTGCCCTCGCGCCACCCCGAGGCCTTCGGCATGTACATCCTCGAAGCCCTGGCCTCGGGCGTGCCCGTCGTCCTTCCCCGAAAGGGCGCCTTCCCCGAGTTGCTCGAAGCCACGGGCGGCGGTATCCTCTACGAAGGCGACGGCCCGCAGCCCCTCGCCGCCGCGCTGGGCGAACTCCTCGCCGACCCCGCCCGCGCCCGCAAGCTCGGCACCCGCGGCCGCCAGGCCGTCCGACGAGACTTCGCCGTCGAGGTGACTGCGCGCAACACGATAGCGGTCTACGCCGCTCTCGGGTGAGCCTGCTTCGTCCCTGTGGTCCTTGTGGTCCCTGTGGTCCCTCGCTCGTCACAGCCCAGGGACCCCAGGGACCACAAGGACCCCAGGGACCCAAGTGGAAGGAGCCGCGATGTCCACCGATGCCCCCTTGCTCGAGCTGGTGGACGTCACCAGGCACTACGAAGGCCCCGCCGCGGCCCCGCCCGTGCTGAAGGGCGTGAGCCTGCGGGTCGAGCGGGGCGAATCGCTCGCCATCGTCGGGCCGTCGGGCTCCGGCAAGAGCACCCTCCTCAACCTCATCGGGGCACTCGACAAGCCGTCCAGCGGACGCGTCCTCCTCAACGGCGAGGACCTCGCCTCGCTCAACGACAAGGCCCTCGCCCTCCTCCGCAACCGCGAGATCGGCTTCGTCTTCCAACTCCACCACCTCCTGCCCCAGTGTACCGTGCTCGAAAACGTCCTCGTGCCCACCCTCGTGGCGGGCGCGATGTCGCCCGGCGAGACGCCTGAGGAGCGGGCCAAGCGCCTCCTCGAGCGGGTCGGCCTCTTGGGGCGAGCCGACTACTTTCCCGGCCAGCTCTCAGGCGGCGAACGCCAGAGGGCGGCAGTCGTCCGCGCACTCATCAACGCCCCGAACCTGCTGCTCGCCGACGAGCCGACCGGCTCCCTCGACCGCGCCTCGGCCGACACCCTCGCCGCCCTCCTCGTCGAGCTCAACCGCGAGGAAAAGGTCACGCTCATCCTCGTGACCCATGCCCTCGACCTTGCGGCGAAGATGGGGCGGGTGCTCGAGTTGCGCGATGGCGAGTTGAAGGCGGCTGCTAGGTAGGCCAGACAGTCGAGTCAGTCGACTCAATCGATTCAATCGATTCAATCGATTCAATCGATTCAGTCGATTCGGAAGCGCCAATGTCAGCTTGGCTCCTCATCCTCCGCAGCCTCCGCCACTACTGGCGCACCCACCTCGGCGTCCTCCTCGGCGCTCTCGTCAGCACCGCCGTCCTCGTCGGCGCCCTCGCTGTCGGCGACTCCGTCCGCCACACCCTCCGCTCCCAGGCCCTCGCGAGGCTCGGCGAGTTCCAGGCGGCGATGGACACCGGCAGCCGCCTCTTCACCGATGGACTGGCCTACGCCCCCGACTACTGGGTGGACTACAGCCAGTGGGTGGATGCGCTGCGCCTCCGCGCCATTGCCATCAGCGACGATGGCTCCGCGAGGGCGAACAACGTCCAACTCCTCGGCGTGAGCCCGCACTTCTGGTCGGTCGCGCGCGTGGCCTCGCCGCTGATGCACTTCGCTGACGACCAGGTGGTCCTCAACCAACGTCTCGCCGCCCAGCTCGGGGTCCACAAGGGCGACGAGGTGCTCCTGCGCGTTGACAGGCCGAGCGTCCTCTCGCGCGATGCGCCCCTCATGCCCACCGACGATGCCTCGGTTGCCATGCGCCTCACCGTCGCCGCCGTCGCCACCGACGCCCAGCTCGGCCGCTTCAGCCTCCAGGCCAACCAGGTGCCCCCGTACAACGCCTTCCTCTCGCTCTTTCACCTCCAGAAGAAGCTCGGCCTCCCCGGCCGGGCCAACCTGCTCTTGACCAACCGGGGAGACCTTGCGACGGAGGAGAGACTGAGGAAGCGCTGGGGGCCTGACGACATCGGCGTGAAGTTCAGCTCGCTCTCACAGAGGGGCGCAACCGAATGCCGCACCGATCGTGTGTTCCTCGATCCGCCCGTCGGCGCCGCGGCACTCAAGGCATTCCCCAACGCCATCGGCGTGCTCACGTACTTCGTCAACGAGCTGCGCGTGGGCAACAACACGACCCCGTACTCCACCGTGACGGCCATTGGCCCGCTTGCAGGTGGGAGAGCGGTTGATGGCCTGGTTCCGTCCGACATGGCGAACGATGAGGTGGTGATCAACACTTGGCTCGGCGGGGACCTGGGCGCGAAGCCGGGTGACGAATTGGAGATGACCTACTTCGTGGTCGGCCCAAGCCGCAAGCTCGTCGAGCAGAAGACTCGCTTCCGCATACGGGCCATGGTGCCGATAAAAGGGACCGCCGCCGACTGGGAGCTGATGCCCAACTTCCCCGGGGTAGCTGACGTTGATAACTGCCGCGATTGGAAGCCAGGTATCCCCATTGACCTGAAGAAGATCCGCCCGAAGGACGAGGACTACTGGAAGCAGCACCGCGGCACGCCCAAGGCATTCATCACCCTCGCCGCGGGCCAGAAGATATGGGCCAACCGCTTCGGGAATCTCACGGCCATCAGGTTCTACGAGCCTGCCCCCTGGCACGTCATTGAGAAGGACATCCTCGACAGGCTCAACCCCTCCGACTTCGGCCTGGTGTTCCGCCCCGTGCGGGAGGAGGCGTTGAAGGCGACCACGCAGGGCATGGACTTCGGCCAGCTCTTCCTGGGCCTGAGCTTCTTCCTCATCGCCGCGGCGGTGCTGCTGATGGGACTCCTCTTCGTCTTCGGCATCGAGCAGCGGGCGGGACAGGTCGGGCTGCTCCTCGCCCTGGGCTTCACGCCGAGGCGGGTGCGAAGGCTGATGATGGCCGAGGGCACGATTCTGGCCATCCTCGGCGGCATCGCGGGGACCTTCGCCGGCACGCTCTACACGCGCGCCGTCCTCGCGGCCCTTGCGGGCGTGTGGCGGGGCGCGGTCGCCGGCACGGCCGTGCAGTACCACGCGGAAACAACCACACTGCTCATGGGCGGCGGCATTGGCCTTGTCGCAGCCCTCGCCGCCATGTGGCTCACGCTGCGCCGACAGGCCAGGCGGCCTGCACGGGAGCTGCTCACCGGAAGCGGTGTTGGGTGTTGGGTGTCAGGTGTTGGGGGCAACGCGAGACGCGAAACGCGAAACGCGAAACCCCGGCACGTTACTGCCTGGCTCGGGCTGGCCTCGATTGCGGGGGCGATTGCCATTGTGATCGCGATGGGCGCGCGGCGCGACCAGGCCGCCGCGATGGGGTGCTTTGGGGCAGGAGGGCTGTTGCTGGTGGGAGGGCTTGCACTGTGCTATGGGCTGCTTTCATCCACGATGCCGCTGAGACCCTACCTCTCCCTCGGGGAGAGGTCGCCCGCTGAAGGCGGGCGGGTGAGGGTGCCTTGCGCGGCGGACGAGGGGGTGAAGCACCCTCACCCCGGCCCTCTCCCCGAGGGAGAGGGGGTGGAAGCACCCTCACCCCAACCCTCTCCCCAAGGGAGAAGGGGCGAGGAGCACCGGGTGCGGGTGACTCTAAGAGGTCTGGGGTGGCGCAATGCCACCCGGCGGAGGGGGCGCAGCCTGGCGGTGGTTGGCCTTCTGGCCTGCGCCGCTTTTCTCGTGTTTGCCGTCGGGGCGAACCGCAAGGACCCGCTGGCCGATGCCACGAAGCGCTCGTCAGGCACGGGCGGCTTCGCCTTCTATGGCGAGACGGCGCTGCCGGTGTTCGAAGACCTCAATTCGCCCGAAGGCCGGAAGGCTTACGGCCTCGACCCCGAGGTGATGAAGGATGTGAAGGTCGTGCCCCTGCGAGTCCACGACGGCGACGACGCGAGCTGCCTGAACCTCAACCGCGCCCAGCAGCCCCGAATCCTGGGCGTCAACCCGCAACTCCTCCAGTCCCGCAGGGGATTCACCTTCGTAAAGACTGAAAACGACCCCGGTGGCCTCATAGGCTGGGACCTCCTGAAGTCCCCGGCATGGTTCAAGGACTGGGTGCCCGCAGTTGGGGACGAGGCGACTGTGACCTGGGGCCTGGGCAAGGCGGTGGGCGATGACGTGGAGTTCACGGACGGACACGGACGGACACGGACGTTGCGGATTGTGGGGGTGATCGCCAACTCGATCCTCCAGGGCAGCCTGCTCATTGCCGAAGAGCAGTTCATCCGCCTCTTCCCCGCCGACGAGGGCTATCGGGCATTCTTGGTCGATGCTCCCTACATATACCAGGCATGCCTAGGGCCTATGCGCCCCCTTTACAGGCAGCGCTTTGTCGAAGCCTGGGATTCCCTGTCCGGCCGACCCTCTACCCCATGGTGGGCACTGGCCCACGGGCTGCAAGATGTGGGACTGGAATTGACTCCTGCGGCTGGCCGTCTGGCGGAGTTCGGGACGGTGGAGAATACGTATCTCTCGATTTTCCAGGCACTTGGGGGGTTGGCGATGCTGCTGGGGAGCGTGGGGCTGGGGGTGGTGGTGCTGCGGAACGTGATGGAGCGGCGAAACGAGTTGGCGCTGATGCGGGCGGTGGGGTTTCGCAAGCGGGCGCTGGTGTGGCTGGTCCTGAGCGAGCATTGGGGTTTACTTGCCATCGGGCTGGCCATCGGAACGGTCTCCGCGGCGATTGCGGTGCTCCCGGCGCTCCGCTCGCCAGGGGCCGATGTGCCGTATCTATCGTTGGTTATTACACTTGTGGCTGTGGCGGCGAGTGGCCTGGTCTGGACCTGGCTGGCCGCCCTGGCCGCCCTCCGCGGCCCGCTCCTCAATGCGCTGAGGAGCGAGTGATCGCGGCTGCACGACCCTTCGCCGCACAGCAATGCGCAACACAAACCACAGAGGGCCACTTCCCGAACACGCGCAGTGCCCCTCTTACCCTCTGACACAACACGTCGGGTGTCTTGACCGATTGTCAGTCAGGGAACAGGTTGAGGCATCTTGGGGGCCGGCGCTGGCTCCGGAGCTTTGGGAGCCTGGGCCTTGGGGGCAGGGTCGGGCTGGGGAGCCGGCGCCGGCGCGGGGGCCGGGACAGGCGGGGGGACCTTGGGGGCCGGCTGGGGCTGGGGAGCCGGTGCGGGAGCCGGGGCCGGCGCAGGCGCAGGCGCGGGGGCCGGGGCGGGAGCGGGGTCGGGGGCCGGGGCAGGCGCGGGTGCCTTGAGGGCCGGGGCCTTCGGGGCGGGCACGGCGGGCGCCGCCGCAGCAGCCGCGAGGCCGGGCTCGAAGCGGACCTTGTTGAAGAGCACCCAGGCACCAGTCTGCTTCGTGTAGAGAAGGAAGTAGAGCTTGACCACGCGGTTCTTGTTCTGGATGGGGGTCTTGTGGCGCCACTGGGTCTCGGCGCTCTTGAAGCGGTCGCTCGTGAGGTCTATGCTGACGGCCTTGGGGGTGTCGCCGGTGGGCATGACCATGACGGGCGAGCTCTCGTAGAACTTCCACCCCGGGCTCGTGGTGAAGGCGAGGGCGAGCGTGATGGTCAGCTTGGCGTGGTTGTAGACCTCGAACTCGAGGGTCTTCTGGTCGGTGAGGTCGAAGTCCTCTTCGAGGAGAACGCAGGCCTTGTCCTGCTCGGCGCCGGCGAGGAAGACGTTGAGCATCTTGTCGGTGGTGCCCTTTGGTGGTCCGACGGTGATTTCGACGCTGCTGCCCCAGGCCTCGGTGGACCAGCCGGCGCGTGCTTCGAGCCCCTCCTGGTCCTTGGCGGCTTCGGGGGGCTGGGGTTCGACGGGCTTATCAGGCTCCCCCTCCTTCGGCTGCTCGGCGGGACCTTCGGCGGGCTGGGCGGGGCGCGCGGGGCGCTGGCCCGGCTCGGGGGGAGGAAGCGTGCTGTCGATCTTCACCTCGCCGGGGGTCGGGGCTGCGGGGAGGGGGAGAGCCGCGGCGGCCTTGGCGGCCGCGGCGCGGGCCTTCGCCGCGGCGTCGGCGTCGTCGGGGTGGAGCTTGAGGTAAGCGGCGTAGCACTGGTGGGCGGCGGCCCAGTCCTCGCAGCGCTCCAGCTCGGCGGCGAGCGGGAGGAGGAGGTCGTCGGGCACGTCCTTGCGTGCGAACGCCTCGCGGCAGGCGGTGGCGGCCTCCTTGGGCATCTCGAGCCGTGCGCATACGCGGCCGAGGTTGAAGAGCGCGCGGGGCGTGTCGGCGCCCTCCGCCTTCAGCGACGCCAGCCGCTCCGTGAAGTCCACCTTCATCCCGAGGATGCGCGCGCGGTCAACCAGGATGTCGCCATACTGGACTCTGACGAGGACCTTGTCGTCGCGGATTTCGAGGATTTCGACCTTCTTGCCGCTGAGCTCCATCTTGTCGGGGAGCAGGACGGAGTCGGCCCTCACCACAGGGGCGAGGAGTGCAACGGCGGCGGTGATCAAGGCTGTGCTTCGCATAGTGGCCCTCCTGCTCAGTGCAGTCATTGGCCGCGGCAAAGGGGGATGGGTGGATGGTTGGATGAATGGATGATTGCCTGACACCCATCCACCCATCCATTCATCCATTCATCCATTCATCCATTCATCCCCTCCCAATAGGGTGGACCATCGTGACTATGATAGCTCTAGGGCGTCGGGAACGCAAGGGTTTTCTGGTTTTGGCGGTGCGCTTTCCTGCAACGGGGTGTAAAGGCTTGTCAGGGGATGGCGTGGCCGCGGAGGGCGTCGAGCACCTCGCCGGCGATGTAGAAGGAGCCAGTGACGCACACGAGGTCGTCAGGCTCGGCGCGGCTGCGGGCCAGGGCGAGGGCGTCGCCTGGCTTCTCGCAGGTGAGGACCTCGGCGCTGCACAGCGCGCGGGCGCGGCGCGCCAGGTCGTCGGGGAGAGCGGCGCGCGGGTTCTGGCTCTTCGTGAACACCACGAGCGCCGCCTCCTCGAGCACGGTCCGCAGGAAGGCGTCAACGTCCTTGTCCGCGGCCATGCCGATGACGAAGAGGAGGCGGCGGAAGGCGAACTCGCCGGCCAGCGTGGCCATCAGCGTGCGGGCGGAGTCCTGGTTGTGCGCGCCGTCCACGATGACGCGCGGGCGCTCGGCGATGCTCTCGATGCGCGCCCGCAGGCTCACGGAGGCGAGCCCTTCGCGGGCGGCGGCGGGCGAGAGGCGCCACGGGGTTGCCTCGGCGGCCTCCTCGGCCAGGGCGATGGCGGTGGCGGCGTTCACCCGCTGGTGCTGGCCCACGAGGGGGACGGCCAGGCCATCGTAGCGCCGCCGCGGCGTCGCCACCGTGAATGTGTGGTGGCACAGGCGTCCCGCCTGTGGACAGTGGAGCGCTATCTCCTGGCCAACGATGCGGAGCGGGGCGCCGAGGTTCCTCGCCCTCTGGCGGATGGCGGCGAGGGCCTCTTGCTCTTGGGGCGCGACGACCGCGGGCACGCCGGGCTTCAGGATGCCCGCCTTCTCCGAGGCGATGAGGGTGAGCGTGTCGCCGAGCTTGTCCATGTGGTCGAAGCCGATGCGTGTGATTGCGCAGACGGCGGGGGTTGCGACGATGTTCGTGGCGTCGAGCCGCCCACCGAGGCCCACCTCGAGCACCGCGAAGGCCACACCCTCGGCCAGGAAGTCGGCGAAGGCCATCGCGGTGAAAATCTCGAAAAACGTCGGCGTGTACTTCTCGTTGGTCTTCAGGCTCTCCTGGAGATAGGGGTGCATGCGGTTCAGGTGGGCCACCACGCGCTCCTGGGCGATCCAGTCGCCATTCACCATGATGCGCTCACGGACGCACTCGACGTGCGGCGAGGTGTAGAGGCCCACGCGCGCCCCCGCCCGCTGGAGGATGGCGGCGGCCATCGTCGCCGTGGAGCCTTTGCCCTTAGTGCCCGCAATGTGGACGACCCGCAGGCCGCTCTCGGGATTGCCCAGGAAGGCGAGGAGCTGGTTCATCCGCGCGAGGCCGAAGATGGAGGTCGCCGCGTCGCGCGGCTTCGCCATCCGCTCGTAGTCGGTGAAGTGATAGAGGTACTCGATGGCCTCTTCGTAGCTAGAGAATGGCCCGCTCAAGGCTGCTCCTGTCGCGTGGTGCCGAAGTCCGCCACACGTGGCGGCGCATTGTAGCGGGCGAGTCCCTGCAAGTCAATCGGCCTAGGCCATCTTGACTCCCCAGGCAGGAGCGGCTACACTGTTATTGCCGGCGGCGTGTCGCCTGCGCAACGTGACCACGGGTGACGTGTGAAGATCACGCAGGAAGCGGCTATCCCGCGCGAGAAGCTGACGCATTACCTGCTGGCATGGAGGGCGCAGGGAGACAAGTCCAGGTTCCTGGCCAAAGCCGGCTTCACGTTGGAAAACCCCGGCGCGCTCCTCCGAGCTCTGAGGGTGCTGGCGGCGCGTGGCGAGGCCACACCGGCCGGCGGAAATGAGTACGGGGAGTTCTTCCGGCTTGAGGGTGACTTGGTAGGTCCGAACGGAGTATCTCTGTCCGTTGTTACCATCTGGCTTCGATGGCACACGGACGGTAGCGTCCACTTTGTGACTCTAAAGCCCCGAAGGGAGCAACGCTCGTGAGGCCTAAGCTTTACCAGCGCGTAGCCTTGCGGAGGGACGTGGCGGAATACGGTCTGCGGAGGGGCGACGTGGCCGTTGTCGTAGACCGTGTGCCTCACCCGAAGGGTGGGCGTAAGGGCTGCGTTCTGGAGGTCTTCAACGCTCTTGACGAGTCTATCGCTGTTGTCGTCGTCCCCGAGACCGACATTGCGCCTCTCCGCGCCGACGACCGCCTCTCGGTCCGGCGGCTCGTGGCGTCGGAGAACTGAGTGCGGCGCGAAGGGGGTCTGCGCAGCCGATCCAACCCTTTTGAGGAGACAGGCGATGGCACTGGAACCGATGGCGATTGGGGTGATGCTCGGGGTAGGCGAGGCGCCCGAGGAGAGCCTGAAGAAGGTGCTCGACGTGGGCGTGACCAACGCGCAGATGGGCCGCCCGCCCGACGCCTGGCTCACGCCCGCCAAGGCCGCCGAGCTGAAGAAGATGATCAAGAGGTCGGGCGTCACCGTCACCACCGTCTTCTGCGGCTTCGACGGCGAGCGCTACGACGACATCCCGACGGTTCAGAGGACCGTGGGCTTCGTGCCCAAAGACACCCGCGCGGCGCGCGTGAAGAAGGCCCGGCAGATCGCCGACTTCGCCAAGATTCTCGGCGTGAAGAACGTCGCCGCCCACATCGGCTTCGTCCCCGAAGACCCGTGCGACCCCGACTACAAGGAGATCGTCCGCACCGTCGGCTCCTTCGCCGACTACCTGAAGAAGAACCGCCAGAACCTCTGCCTCGAGACGGGCCAGGAGACGGGCGAGTGCCTCCTGCGGTTCATCCATGACCTCGGGCGCAGCAACGTGAAGGTGAACTTCGACCCCGCGAACATGATTCTCTACGGCTCGGGCGAGCCGATTCCGGCGCTCAAGCTCGTCGGCAAGTACGTCGCAGGCGTCCACGCCAAGGACGGCGTCTGGCCGACCGAGAAGGACAAGCTGGGCACCGAGATGCCGCTGGGCAAGGGCAAGGTCAACATCCCATTGTTCATCGAGACTCTTGCCGAGCTCGGCTATCGCGGCCCGCTCACCATCGAGCGCGAGATTTCCGGCGACCAGCAGAAGAAGGACATCGTGAAGGCCAGGAAGCTCCTGGAGCGCATCAGGGCCAAGGTGCTCGGCAAGGCGTGATGCTTGACGCGTGACGCGTGACAAGAGGGTGGGTGGCACGGGCAAACTCGTTTGTCCGTGCGGGAGAGGCGCACGCCCAAACAAGTTTGGGCGTGGCACCCAGAGGGAAAGGAGCAGGCGATGGTCGGCGTGGCGGTGATCGGGGCGGGGAACTGGGGGCGGAACCTGGTGCGGAACTTCGCGTCCCTGCCAGGGGCCGAGCTGCGCTGCATCTGCGACCTGAATGAGAAGACCCGCCTGGCCATGGCCCAGGCCCACCCGAAGACACGAGCGGTGAGCGATCTGCGCGTGCCGCTGGCCGACCCGGCCGTGGATGCCATCGTGGTGGCGGTGGACGCGCCCGCGCACTACAAGGTGGCCAAGGCGGCGCTGGACGCGGGGAAACATGTTTACGTGGAGAAGCCGCTGACTCTGGCCGCGTCCGAGGCGCAGGAGCTGACCGGCCTCGCGGCCTCACGTGGGCGCAAGCTCATGGTGGGCCACCTGCTCGAATACCACCCCGCGGTGAACTACATGAAGGACCTCATCGCCCGCGGGGCGGTGGGCCAAACGCACTACCTCTACTTCCAGCGGGTGAACCTGGGGATCGTGCGGAGCACGGAGAATGCCTGGTGGTCGCTGGCGCCCCACGACATCTCGGTGGCCTGCTACCTCTTCGAGGCCACGCCCGCCAGCGTGTCGGCCACGGGCCACGCCTATCTCCAGCCGGGGATCGAGGACGTGGTGTTCGCCAACCTGAAGTTCGCCGACGGGCGGATGGCGCACATCCACGTCTCCTGGCTCGACCCGCACAAGATTCGCAAGGCCACACTCGTCGGCTCGACGAAGATGGTGGTCTTCGACGACATGGAGGCCTCCGAGAAGATCCGCATCTTCGACCGCGGGGCCGAGGTCCAGCGCAAGAGCGTTGAGAGCTACGTGGAGGCCATCACGCTGCGGACGGGCGACATCCTGATCCCGCAGATCCCCGGCGGCGAGCCGCTCCAGCTCGAGTGCCAGCACTTCATCCAGTGCATCGAGAAGGACATGCGACCTCGGAGCGATGGGGCTGATGGGGTGAGGGTCGTGAAGGTCCTCGAAGCTGGCAGCCGCTCCCTTGCGCAGGGTGGGGTGCCGGCCAGTGTCTGACGCGTGACGCGTGACGCGTGACAAGAGAAGAAGGAGAAGAAAGCATGAAGAGACTGGGGCTTGCGTTGATGGTGGTGGGCGTGGCGAGCGCCTTTGCGGGGGAGGGGCTGCCGAGCTACAAGAAGCTCACGATCACCGAGAAGTTCTATTGCGAGGGGGCGTACCACGCGGACTTCAACAAGGACGGCAAGCTCGACGTGGTGTCGGGGCCGTTCTGGTACGAGGGGCCGGACTTCCAAAAGGCCCACGAGGTGAGGCCGCCCAAGGCGTTCGACCCCAAGAACTACTCCGACAACTTTCTCACCTACACCGCCGACTTCAACGGCGATGGGTGGCCAGACATCTTCTACGTGCCGTTCCCCGGCGCCGCGGGCTCCTGGTACGAAAACCCCCAGGGCAAAGAGGGCCACTGGAAGGCACACCTGGCCTGGAAGAAGGTGGACAACGAGTCGCCGATGTGGGGCGACATCAACAAGGACGGCAAGCCCGAGCTGGTCTTCAACACCGGCGGCTGCTTCGGCTACCTGGTCTGGGACCCCGCCAAGCCCAACGAGGAGTGGACCTTCGTGCCCGTGTCGCCCAAGGGCAACCGCGGCCAGTTCCAGCACGGCATCGGCTTCGGCGACGTGAACGGCGACGGCCGCAACGACCTCCTCGAGCAGGGCGGCTGGTGGGAGCAGCCGGCCGATGCCAAGCCGGGCGACCTCTGGAAGCACCACCCCTTCAACTTCGCCGCCGCAGCGGCCCAGATGCTCACCTACGACATTGACGGCGATGGCCTGAACGACATCGTGACCACCTGGCAGTGCCACCAGTACGGCCTCGTGTGGTACAAGCAGGCCAAGGACGACAAGGGCGAGATCACCTGGAAGCAGAACGTCATCCTGCCGATCAAGCCCGACGTGAAGTCCGACGCCCTCCGCATCAGCCAACTGCACGCCTTCGACCTGGCCGACGTGAACGGTGACGGGGTGCTGGACTTCGTGACGGGCAAGCGCTTCTGGGCGCACGGCCCGAAGGGCGACCCCGAGCCCGACGCGCCCGCCGTGGTCTACTGGTTCATCGTGAAGCGCAATGCCGACAAGACTGTGGAGTTCACCCCGCTGAAGGTGGACGACAATTCGGGCGTGGGCACCCAAGTGGCCGCGACCGACCTCAACGGCGACAAGGTGCCCGACGTGATCGTGGGCAACAAGAAGGGCACATTTATCTTCCTGAGCGAGCCCGCGAAGTGAGGGGCCGGCTTGCGGATAGCACCGATTCACTCGATTGAATCGACTCAATCGATTCAATCGTCTCGCTCGATCCGCCGGCTCGCACAGTCAGGAGCACGCCAATGACCAAGCCTTTCTCCCGCCGCCAATGGCTCGGGCGCGCCGCAGGCGCGGCAGGCGCCTGCGCGCTCGGCCGCCTCACCATCCTCGCCGCCGACGCGCCGAACTCCAAGCTCGGCACCGCCCTCATCGGCTGCGGCGGGCGCGGCGGAAGCCACCTCCCGGCAGCCGCCGGCGAACGCCTCGTGGCCCTAGTGGACGCCGATGAGAAGCGGGCCGCCGGCGCGCTCAAAGGGGTCACTGACAGCGCCGCGAAGGCCAAACGCGACGACTTCAAGCCCGAGGGCGTCAAGCTCTTCAGCGACTACCGCCAGCTCTTCGACAAGATGGGCAAGGACCTCGACGCCGTCTTCATCGCCACGCCCGACCACCACCACGCCCTGGCCTGCATGCTGGCCATCAAGGCGGGCGTCCACGTCTTCTGCGAGAAGCCCATCACCCACAACATCGGCGAGGCGCGGGCGCTCGCCGAGGCCGCCCGCAAGAACCCCAAGGTGATGACCCAGATGGGCAACCAGGGCCTCGCCGCCGGCGGCGACCAGACCCTCGCCGAATACCTCGCCGCCGGCGCAATCGGCAAGCTCATCGAGGTCCACTCCTGGCACGCCTGGACCGGCCGCTTCGGCGGCTCGATGCAGCGGCCCCCCGCGCAGCCAGTGCCCGCGGGCCTCAACTGGGACCTCTGGCTCGGCCCCGCCCCGTTCCGCGACTACCACCCCGGCCTCCACCCAGGCACCTGGCACGGCTGGTGCGACTTCGGCACCGGCTCCATCGGAGGCTGGTCCACTCACATGCTCGACGCGGTGTTCTTCGCCCTCAAGCTCGGTGCGCCGCAGACTGTCGAGGTGTTGGAGATGGACGACGCGAGCGACGATCGCTTCCCGGCCCGCGTGACCATCCGCTACAGCTTCCCGCAACGGGGCGAGCTCCCACCCGCAACGGTCATCTGGTACGACGGCAGCTTTGCGAAGGCGAAGGACCCGTCGCGGAGCCAGGGCGCGCCCGCCGAGCAGCTCAACCGCCCGAAGCTCGCCTCCGAGCTCGAGAAGAAGCACGCGAAGCTGAACCTGGGCGGCGCGGCGTCGCTCTTCGTCGGCGAGAAGGGCGTCATCCACGTCGGCTCCCACGGCGGCGCGCCCCGCATCATCCCCGACGAGCAGCACAAGGCCACGCCCGTCCCGCCGCGGACGCTCCCCCGCCCGAAGGGCGGCATCGTGGGCGACTTCCTCCGCGCCTGCAAGGAGGGCGGCGAGCAGCCAATCTCCAACTTCGCCGGCTACGCCTGCCCCCTGATGGAGTGCATCTACGTCGGCCACGTCGCCATCCGCGCCGGCGTCGGCAAGAAGCTCGAATGGAACGGCGAGAAGCTCCGCTGCACCAACATCCCAGAGGTCAATCGCTGGGTCAGCCGCGAGCCGAGGAAGGGGTGGGAGCTCTAACGCCTAGTCGGCAGGAAGCGGTCGGCAGAATGCGGGTCTCCGGTTAGCCATGGCAAAGCAGCAGCCTCTAGTGATGGTTGCGAGCATTGAGGACCGGATCCTGCACATCCGCGGACAGCGGGTGATGTTGGATGCGGACCTCGCCGAGCTCTACGGGACAACCACGAAGGCCCTCAACCAAGCCGTGAGACGCAACGCTGGCCGTTTCCCCTACGACTTCGTGTTCCGGTTGGTCGCAAGTGAGAAGAACAAGGTGGTCACAAATTGTGACCACCTCCGACGTTTGCGTTTTTCGCCGGTTCTGCCCCTTGCCTTCACCGAGCACGGCGCCATCATGGCGGCCAGCGTGCTCAACACCCCGCGAGCCATGGACGCAAGCGTCTACGTGGTGCGAGCCTTCGTCAAGCTTCGCGCGATGCTGGCCAGCCACAGGGAGTTCAGCGAGCGCCTTGCGGAGCTCGAGCGCAAAGTGGGTGGGCACGATGAGGCAATCCGAGTCCTTGTGCAGTCAATACAGAAGCTTCTCGCGCCCCCTCCCGGAGAGGTCCATGAACCAATCGGGTTCAAGCCGGCCAAGCGGGAGCCGCGCATGTTGCGACGGGCTCCATAGGCCCTGTTCGTAGAAGGGATCAGCTAATGAGAAGTGCACTCACCCGCCGCCAATGGCTGGGCCGCGCCGCGGCCGGCACACTGGGCCTCGGCCGCCTCACCATCCTGGCTGGCGAGGCTCCGAGCAAGAAGCTCCGCTGCGCCGTCATCGGCTGCGGCGGAAGAGGCCGCTCCCACACCAACGAGGCCGCCAAGGAGCAACTCGTCGCCCTCTGCGACGTTGACGACAGGAACCTCGCCGCCACCGCCAGGTTCGCAAACGAGAAATACCCCGACTCCAAAGGGCTGAAGACCTACACCGACTACCGCAAGATGCTCGACGAAATCCACAAGGATATTGATGCGGTCTTCATTGCCACGCCCAACCACCACCACGTCCTGCCCGCGATGCTCGCCATGAAGCTGGGCAAAGGCGTCTACGTCGAGAAGCCCCTCTGCCACTCCGTCTACGAGGCACGCCTCCTCGCCAAGACCGCCGAGGAGACCAAGGTGCCCACCCAGATGGGCAACCAGGGCCACTGCGGCGAGGGCTATCGCCGCCTCTGCGAGTACATCTGGGCCGGCGCCATCGGCACCGTCACCGAGGCCCACTGCTGGACCGATCGCTCGAATGGCGGCTTCGGCGGACGCCCCCCCGCCAAACCCGTCCCGCCAGGCCTCCACTGGGACCTCTGGATCGGCCCCGCGCCCTTCCGCGACTACCACGACTACCTCCACCCCCACGGCTGGCACTGCTGGTGGGACTTCGGGAACGGCTCGCTCGGCAACTCCGCCCCCCACTCGATGGACGGCCCCTTCTGGGCGCTCAAGCTCAAGTGGCCCGCCGCCGTCGAGGTCGAGCAACTGCTCGGCGGCAGCGACGAGATGTTCCCCGTCACCACCCGCATCCGCTACGAGTTCCCAGCCCGCGACGGCCTCCCGCCCTTCAAGCTCTACTGGTGGGACGGCCGCAAGCCCGGCCTCGACAAGGCGGCGCTCGAAAAAATCGACGTCGTGGCCCCGAAGAAGGACGCCTTCCGCCCCCCCATCGTCGAAGAGCTCGAAGCGAAGTACCAGCGCGACTTCACCGGCAACGGCACCTTCTACATCGGCGACAAGGGCATCATGTACACCGGCTGGTACGGCGACGGCGTCCGCATCATCCCCGAGGAAGCCCACAAGGCCTTCCCCGCCCCGCCCAAGACCCTCCCCCGCGTGAAGGAGTCGTTCACCGACTTCATCGAGGCCTGCAAAACGGGCGGCCCCACGGCCACGCCCTTCTCCTACGGCGCCGGCCTCACCGAGCTCACCCTTGTCGGCTGCCTCGCAATCAAGGCGGGCGTGGGCAAGAAGATCGAGTGGGACGGCCCGAACGCCAGGTGCCCCAACCACCCCGAGCTCGACCGCCTGATCAAGCGGCCCTATCGCAAGGGGTGGGAGGTGTAGGCCAGGCGCCGGCCTCTTCATTCTGCTGTCAGATCGGTCGGATCCGTCCGATCCGTCGGATCCGTCGGATCGCTCTTATCTCATCTCGCCCATGCCCCACACCCTCACCCACGAAGCCATGGCCACCACCTTCCGCCTCGTCATCGCCCACGGCGATGCGGCCTATGCCCGCCAGGCGGCAGCCGAGGCATTCGCCGAGCTCGACCGCCTCGAGGCCCGCCTGAGCCGCTTCGCCGAGGGGAGCGACATCTGGCGCATCAACCGCCTGCGCGCCGGCGAGGCCGCCTTCGTCCACCACGACACCCTCGAGTGCCTCCGCCTCGCCGAAGAGGTCCGCCGCGAAACCGCCGGCGCTTTCGACGTCGCCCATGCCACCAGAGCGCCCATGCCACCTGCTTCCGACGCTGGCGGTGGCACAGGCTTCCAGCCTGTGTCCCCGCCGACCATAGACGGAGCGCTCTTCGAGCTCGAAGAGTCCAGCCACACGGTCCGCGTCCTCACCGATGGCCTCCGCCTCGACCTCGGCGGCATCGGGAAGGGCTTTGCCCTCGACCGCATGGCCGCCCTGCTCCGCGAATGGGAGATTGCCTCGGCCCTCCTCTGCGCCAGCACCAGCACCCTCCTCGCCCTCGACCCGCCCCCGGGCGAAGAGGGCTGGCCCGCCGAACTCTGCCCCGACGATGCCCCGCGCCGCCTCACGCTGGCGAATCAGGCCCTCAGCGCCTCGGGCACAGGAGTCAAGGGCGACCACATCATTGACCCTCGTACCGGCCGCCCCGCCGAGGGCCGCCTCCGCGCCTGGGCGATCGCCCCCACCGCCGCCCTGGCCGATGCCCTATCAACTGCCTTCATGGTGATGACGCGCCAGAAGGTCCGCGCCTACTGCCGCCACCGCCCCTGCGTCTCGGCCTGGGTACTGGGTTCGCCAACAGGGGCCTCCACGGCATTCCCCTGACCACGTGTGGCGCACCTCGCTGCAATCGTGCTGGCTGTCTGTCGCGCTTTCGCGCGAAAGCGCGGCAATCCCATTGCAGCCAGCCGGGTTGCTTGGCCATCCGCGCGATGGGGGACCAGGTCGTTCAAGGGGCACGGCGCCGGGGGGCAAGCTTGTGCGAGCGGGTGCGCGAGCTTAGGGACCGTCGCGCTTTCGCGCGAAAGCGCGACGGTCCTTTCTTCATTGCTGCCGCGGGAAGCCCGTATCCACAGATTCCGCAGAGGTCGTGGCGCCGGACGGTTCGTCTGTGGCCGACGACTTAGGCAAGGACACGCGAGCCGCGTGTCCCACGGAGTTCCCCTACGGGAACGAAGTGCCGGATGACGCGCTGAATACTCCGCCAGTTTCCGCGTCTAACCCAACAACAAGTACTTCGGAGGCCCTCTGAGGGACAAGGCCGGCGGACAACGGGTCCACCGGGCAATGGTCTCCGTCGAGACACACAGCGAAAGGAGTACCGATCATGGGTAGGGGACACGGTGGACACGGTAAGGGGCACTGCCCGACCCCGAACGACAACCGGTCCATGTCCAAGAACCCGCAGACCTCGGCCGGGAAGGCAGCGTTGGACAACCGGGCCAACCAGCTGAACCCCGACAACCGGGCCTATCAGGGCCCCAAGCCATAGCAGCAGCACTTCGGTCGGTCAGACAGTGAATGGTGACTGGGGCGGCCCAGTCACCATTTCACTGTCCAGCTCAACCGGCCAGGAAATCTGCCTCTGACAGGGCGAGCATCTTCTTCGTCTCGATGGCGTCGTTGACCTTGAGGGCGGCGACGGTGGCGGGGAAGGCGGACTCGGCGGGGCAGGCGAGCTTGGCTCGGCCGCGGATGGCGTCGAGGAAGTTCTCAAGGTGCGGCTGGTGGGGTAGCTTGTCGAGGACGACCGGCATGTCGTAGCCCAGGACAAGGCCGGTCTCGCGGGTCTTCACGATGCTGGGGTCCTCGGGCTTTCCCTCCTCGCCGGGCTTCTTCTCGGGCGCGGGGAGCGGCTCCTTGACCACGTAGCCGAGGGCCGCCCACTTATCCCAGTCGGGCGCTTGCGGCTCGTGGAAGAGCTTTGTCCACCTGGCGTACTCGGAGATGCGGAGGGAGCCTTCGGTGCCGAGGAAGTGCTCATAGGCGGCGATGCCGCCAGCGGTGGTTGTGGTGAGGGCCTGGTAGAAGGCGCGAACGAGGCCGCCGGGGGTCTCGTAGTCGAGGATGGCCATGACGTTGTCGTGCCACTGGCGGCCTTTGTAGAAGTCGGTGCCACCGGCGGCGACGATGCTCCTGGGGGGCGTGCCGAGGAACCAGCCCGCGACGTCGAGCGCGTGGCCGAGGAGGCCGGCGAAGAGGCCGGCGCTGTGCTTTCGGAAGTGCCGCCAGTTGCGCAGCTCGTGCATGCTGGCGTAGCCGAGCGGCTTGAGCTCGTCGTCGCTCATCGCGGCGGGCTTGGGCCAGCCGAGGTCGTCTGCAACCGGCTGGCACCACTGGGCGTTGAGGTGGGTGATGCGGCCTGGGAGCTTCGCCTCGCGGAGGAGCTTTTCGAGGGCATGGATGTAGCGCGGGTTGCTGCGGCGCTGGTAGCCGATCTGGAGGAGGCGCCCGGTCTCCTTGGCGGCGCGGGCCATCGCGCGGGCGCCCTCGATGGTGTTTGCCATCGGGCATTCGCAGTAGACGTGGCGGCCCGCCTTCAGGCAGGCGACGGCTTGCTCGGCGTGGGCGGCGTCGGGGGTTGCGATGAGGACGGCATCGAGGTCCTTCTCCGCGGCCAGCAGTTCGCGGAGGTCCGCGTAGTCGTTGGCCTTGTGCTTGTAGACGCTGAGGTAGTACTTCGTGCCCTGTCGGCGGTAGGGCCAGACGTCGCAGATGGCTCGGAATCGGACGCCCTTGATGGGGAGCGTGGAGTTGATGAGGACTCGCCCCTGGTCTCCCGCGCCGACGAGTGCGACGTTGAGGGCGTCGGAGGGCGCCTTGCCCGGCTCGGCGGCGCGCGCGCCGAGGATGACCAGCCCAGCCCCAGCGGCGCCGGCCTCGAGGAACTCTCTGCGTTTCACGCTCTCAGCCACCTATCAGATAGTTCTCGTCCCCACGCTCCGCGTGGGGACGCAGGGTGCGGGACGCTCTGCGTCACACCGAGCGACGCAGAGCGTCGGAGGAGCCGCGTTCCCACGCGGAGCGTGGGAACGAGAGGGGGGAGGCTAGCCTCTCCACGGCCGGGCGCGGTCTTTGATGCTGGCGAGGACCTGGGTGGCGATGCGCACGTCCTCGGCGATCTCGAAGTCGAACATGCCGGCCAGGCTGAAGTCGGCGCCGTTCTCGAAGACGTACTTGAACGCGCTCTGCGGCGGAATGGCCCCCGCCGCCATAACCTTGAACGAAATCCACGGCTTCTCCACCGTCGCCATCACCTTGGCCGTCTCCTCCGGGTTCGAGCACCACATCGAGTCATGGTTCAGCTTGGCGCTCGGATAGTTGTGGTGGTGGAACGTCTTGATGTAGAAGTCGGCGGGGATTTTCTCCTTCTCGACGGCCTGGACGACGGCGAGCTGGTGCCCCCCGACGCCGCAGAGGGCGCCCGTGGCCTTGACGATCTCGACGGCCTTGGCCAGCACGCCCACGTTGGCGCCCGTCAGCCCGTCAGCGTGGACGCCCCAGATGTAGACCGCGTCCGTGCCCATATCCACGAGCTGCTGGATGGACTTGCCGTAGGCATTGGCGTCGTTGATGGGGGCGGTGGAGCAGATGATCCACTGCATCTTGCCGCCGTTCTTGCGGTGCTCCTGGAGGATTTTGAGGGCGGCGGGGACGGTGTGGATGGAGAGGGTGTTGATGCCGTTGGCCTCGGCCACCTCGAGGGTCTCGCGGATCTTGGCCGGCGTGTTGTAGTGTGCGGCGAGTGCGTAGACGTAGCGCAGGTCGCGGCTGTGGGTGAAGTGGGTGAGGAGGTTTCCGCCGAGTAGGATGCGGCTGACCTCCATCTTGCCGATCTTCCCCTTCGGCAGCCCGCCGCCCGCGGGTGAGGGGGCCGCCGCGCCGAGCGCGCCTGCGCCAGCCGCCAGTGCGGCACCAGCCACGGACCCTTTGACGA
The DNA here is from genome assembly GCA_016872875.1 of Planctomycetota bacterium. Next base: position 23,478 of record VGYW01000010.1, read on the forward strand.
AGTCACGGCGGTTCATTTGGCCTGGCATGTCACTCTCCTTGAATGGCTACCTTGCGCACGGGGGAAATCCGAAATCCGAAGCACGAAATCCGAAACAAATCCAAAGCACAAAAAACCGAAACGACCGAAACGGACTGTCGCGGGCTGTGTTGGCCGGTCTCTTCGCATTTGGATTTTGGTCATTTGAGCTTGTTTCGGATTTCGTGCTTGGGATTTCGGATTTCACGAGCGCCAGGGGCGCGAGCGTTTCGGCTGGCTCGCGAGGATGTCGCGGGCGATCTGCGCGTCCTCGGCAATGTCGAAGTCGAACATCCCGGCGAAGATGAAGTCGGCGCCGCCCTCGAATGCGAAGCGGAAGGCGTCCTTCGGCGGTATCGCCCCCGCCGCCATCACCTTGAAGGCGATCCAGGGCTTCTCAACCCCCGCCATGAACTCCGCCGTCTCCTTCGGCTTCCGGCACCAGATCGAGTCGTAGTCCATCTTGGCGCTCGGATAGTTCAGGTGGTGGAAGGTCTTGATGTAGAAGTCCACCGGCAGCTTGGCCGGCTCGCACTCCTGCACGACGCGGAGGTCGTGGGCGCACACCCCCGCGAGCATGTTGTTCGCCCTGATCAGCTCGACGGCTTTGGCGATGACTTCGAGCTTGCCCTTTGCGACGAGTGCGTCGGTGTGGACGCCCCAGACGTAGCAGGCCTCGGCCCCGTCGTCGGCGATCTGCTGCACGTCGCGGCTGTAGCCCGCCCAGTCCTCGATGTTGCTCGTCGGGTAGAGGATCCAGTGGAGCTTTCCGCCGCGCTTCTCGCGGTGCTCCTTGAGCAGGCGGCGGATGTCGGGCGAAACGTGAACCGAGACCGTGTTGATGCCGTTCGCCTCGGCCACGGCGAGGGTCTGGAGAATCTTCTCGTCGGTGTTGTATTGCCGGATGAGCTTGAGCACGAAGCTCAGGTCGCGTGCGTGGGTATATCTGCCGAGCAGATTGCCGCCCAGGATGAGGCGGGTGATCTCCAGCTTCCCAATCTTCCCCTTCGGCAGCGGCGGCTTGGCCGCTGGTGCCGGCGCCTCGCCGGCCGCGGCGGGGCCGCCCCCAAGCGCCAGCGCCGCCCCGGCCAGGGAGCCTCCCACGAACGTCCTGCGATTCAGCCGTTCCGGCATGCTTGGCCTCCTGCTCTTCCGCCGCTCCCGATTCCTGCATTGTATCCGCCGCGCCCGCCAGTATCAAATCGGATTCATTCCGCCCACGCCATTGTCGAGGTCGTGGGGGCTTTGCCCCCACACCCCCAGGATTTCCCGCATTGCAGCCAACGGCACCCCATGTTACCATATCTGCGCCGTCACGGAGGATAGGGCTCCGGTGGGAACCAACCCGTTCGACTTCGCTCAGGGCAGGCCCGAGCGCTGTGGCGGTGCCATACGGCATACGGCACGGGCGGCGTCTCTCGGGGCGCCGCCCGAATCCCTCGTGCCGGTGGCCCTAGGGCGATAAATCCCAGGGGGTCTGGGGGACTGGTCCCCCAAGTCTCCCGTCCCAGCTTGGGGCCAACCACAACAGTGAGACTCTAAGGTAGGTGCTTCCCCTCAATGGAGACTCGCGCATGAATACTCCTGACGACCTCGATTCGATGCCAGGAGATCCCAATGCAGGGGCCTATGAGGTAACGGAAGAGCGAACAGGGCCACCTCTCGGCTATGTAGATGCGGCCGTTCGGATCGTCGGCGACATGGGCGAGGAGGGCGTGCGCATCCTCGGAGCCAGGCTCCTCAATGACGAGTTTGATGCCCACGCTGGCGTCAATGACGTAGCGGTCGGGCGGGGGCTGGGTCATCGGTCGCGGTCCTCGCGGATGAGTTGCTCCGCCGTGGGGGCGCCGGCGGGGGGACGGATGCGGTTGGCCTTCATCTCCGACAGAAGCTCCTTCATTCGCAGCCGCTGCTCGGCTTCGGACACGGCTTGGTCGAGGAGTTCCACGACCTCGGCGCTCAGCGAGCGGCTCGAAGCCTGTGCCAGGCGGCGGATATTCCCGTAGAGGGGCTCGGGGACGTTGCGGACATGGAGCGTGGACATCGGTTGGGCCTCCTTCCTTGTTCAGCCCCCTGGGATTATAGCGGTATTGGTTGCGAGCTGTCACCGACACTCGCCCCGCCGAGCCACCCAGGCGCGGGCGGCGACTGGGTCAATCCGGGGGCAGGGGTTTGAGGGTTTCGGCAGTCATGCGGGGCGGGAGGCGGTGGGTGGCGCCGGCCTTGTCGCAGAGGTAGAGGCGGGAGTCGGAGGGCCGGCGGGCGCGGCCGCCATCGCAACGCCCGCCACCGCAAGCAGACACGTGGTGAGTCCCATCGGCAACGTGATGTGCACGGCGGTCTCCTCCTGCGGTAGGGCGTGCATACCTGCACGCGGAAGGCTCGGTGTGGGCGAGAACGCGGTCCTCTGAAGCTCGACCGAGCCGGAGATGTCAATCTGCACGGTCTCCCCCGCCGTGACCCGGCGACTCTTCCCCCCGGACGCATCGGGACCCTTCAGTTCGGCAACCACGGAGCCCGCAAAGACCTGGACGACGGTCTCTCGGCCGGGCTCGACGGCGACGCCGAACTCGGTGCCCAGGTCAACGATCCTCGCCTTCGGGGTATCCACGGCAAAGCCCACGGCCGCGGGCGGCACCCGCACAACGATGCGCCCGGCATTCAGCGCGGTGTTGGTGGCATCCACGAGCCTCAGGTTCGCCGGCGCTTCGACCAGCAGGCTCACGCCGCTGGCGAAGGCAGATTGACGAGGCGGCATCGGCGCGCTAGGATAGGCGGCATTCCGTTGCCTCATCCAAGAGAGGAGACGCGCGATGGGACAGAGGGCCATTTCCCGACGGGAGTTGCTGAGAAGTGCGGCGGCCGCGACGGCCACGGTGAGCGTCGTGCCCCGCCACGTGCTGGGCCAGGGGCCGATGCCGCCGAGCGATGTGATCACTAGCGCGAACATCGGCCTCGGCGGCGTGGCCCAGGGGGTGGGCGCCGACAGGGTCCTCGCCCGATGCGACGTGCGTAAGGACAAGCTCAAGGGCTACCCCGACCCGAAGCAGGGCCGATACCTGGACTTCCGCCAGGTGCTGGAACGCGACGATATTGACGCCATCTCCGTGGGCTCCGCGGAGCAATGGCACGCCATCCAGATCGTCGCCGCCCTGAGGGCGGGCAAGGACGTCTACGGCGAGAAGCCGATGAGCTCGACGATTCAGGAGGCCGCGGCCATCCGCGACGCGGCCAAACGCCACGGGCGAGTCTACCAGCACGGCACCCAGCGCACCTCGGACAAGCCGGTGCAGTTCGCCCGCGAGCTGGTGCGCAGGGGGGAGCTCGGCAAGATCGTCGCCTCAGGCGTCGGCAATTGCGGCCACAACGAGTTGGCCATCCCGTGCCTGTGGCCCGCCGAGCCCGTCCACCCGGACATGCTCGACTGGGACCTGTGGCTCGGCCCGGCGCCCTGGCGGCCGTTCAACAAGGCGGTCATGCACGGCGTCCTCGCGTGGCACCAGTACATTGATTTCGGACGCAACATGGTCAACGGCGGCGCGGTGCACCCCAACGACGCCGTGCGGCACATCCTGGGGTATGAGCGTGAAGGCCCCGTTGAGATCTATCCCCCTGACGGCAAGGAGTACAAGAGCATCACCACCTGGAAGTACGCGGACGGGGCCTTTCTCCAGGTCGGCTTCGAGGGGCTGCCCATCCCCGAGGAGGCGCGGCGGCGCCTGGGCGGCGGCTACGAGGGGCCTTATCTCATCATCGGAACCAAGGGCAAGCTCGCCCTCACCTGCGGCGCGTTCATCTGGGCCGATCCTCCGGGACTCTGGGAGGGCTATGCCGAGTTCGACCCGCCCCACAAGCTCGGGCACGGCGGGGACTGGCGGACGTGCATCAGGACGCGCGAGAAGCCCATCTGCAACGAGGACGCGGCCTACCAGACCGAGTTCCTCTGCCACACTTGCGAGATCGCCCAGCGCCTCCGCCGCCCCCTCAAGTGGGACCCCGTGAAGGAGGAGTTCATCGGCGACGACGAGGCGAACCGCATGACGAGCAAGCCCTACCGGGCGCCCTGGCATCTCTAGAGGAAAGGAGCCCGGAGAATGAACGCCATCGTGCTCAGATATGTCACATCGCTCGCGGCGAGCGCGGCGTGCCTTTGCCCCACGCTCCACGCGGAGGAGGCGATTCAGCAGAAGGCCGGCGCGCTCATCGCCAGCCAGAACGTGCCGCTGTTGGCCCAACTGTGCGAGCAAGCCCTGCGGCCCGGGGCAGAGAAGGAGCGCGCCGAGCTGTGCAAGGCGCTCATCGCCCACGTCGGGCGCGAGGACGTGTCGCCGGTGGTCAAGGGCGAATTGCTGACGCTGCTGGGCCGCTTCGGTCGGGCGGAGAGCGTGGATTTCCTCGCGGGCCTGCTGCCCCACGCGGACCCGCTGTTCCACACCCGCGCCGTGCTTGCCTTGCAGCACATTCCTTCGGAGGAGGCCGCGGCCGCGCTTCGCAAGGCGTTGGCCGCCGCTACGGAACCGGAGAGGCGGGCAGCCCTGCTCCATGCCCTGGCGCTACGCGGCGACCGCGCGAGCCTGCCGCAATTCCTCAAGGATGCGGCCAGCACGAGTGACGCGGTGCGAACGGCGGCCCTGCTGGGCATCGCGCGGGTGGCCGATGAGCCCGCCAACGCCCTCTTCAAGGCCGGCATGAAGCAGGGGCCGGAAACGGCTAGGCGGGAGGCCACAAACGCCTACGTGCTCCATGCCGACCGTCTGGCGAAGGTGGGAAAGAGACAGGAAGCGCTCAGCATCTACCACGAGTTACTCGGCGAAGGCGCATACGCTAAAGCAGCCGCACTGTTGGGCATGGCCCGGGCCGGCGGCGCCGCGGAGGTGAAGGCGATCCTGGAGAGCTTGAAAGGGGCTGAGCGCTCCGTAGTCGCCATCACCTGCGACATCTTCGAGCACATCCCCAAGAGCGGGGCGGTGGTTGCGGCCGTGTGCGAGCACATCAAGACGGCGGAGCCCACACTAGAGGTCCGGCTCCTCGAGGTGTTGGCCCGCCACGCCGACCCTGCCGGGCTTGCCACCGTTCTGGAGGCGACGAAAGATGCGAACCCTGCCGTGCGCGCTGCCGCGGTGGGCGCCTTGGGGCGGTTTGACGACAAGCGGGCCGCCGATGCGCTCGTGGCCGCCTTGGCGGGCGGCAAGGACACGGCTGCGGCCCTGAGGGCCGTGGAGATAAGCCCGATGAAGTCCGCCCTTGCCGACGGGTTGATTGTGGCCTTGCCCGACGCCTCCGGCGCGCGGCGCGTGCCGCTCGTGCAGGCGCTGCGCGTCTGCCCCGCCGACAAGGCGGTGCCCGTGCTCCTCAAGGCGGCGGAAGACGCTGACGCCGCTGTCCGCGGCGAGGCATTCCTCGCCCTGCGGAGGGTCGGCGACCCATCGGCCTATCCCCGCCTCGTGGAACGCCTGGCCGAGGAAGCCAACGAGCAGGTGCAGTCCGTCGGCGTCACCGCGGCGGCCGCGCTCGGCGCGCGCGTCAAGGACCCCTCGGGGCGCACGGCGCCCGTGGTGGCCCGCCTGGCCGCGGGGGGCGGCCCGGGCCGGCCGGCACTGCTCGTGCTGCTCTCGCGCGTCGCCACCGAGGCCACGCAGGAGGCCGGGCTGAAGTTCGTGCGCGAGGCGCTCGGCGCGCAGGACGAGCGGCTCCGCCGAGCCGCAATCGAGGCCATGGCCGCATGGCCCGACCCCGAGCCGGTGATGGACGAATTGCTCGGGGCGAGCAAGAAGGAGCGGGAGACGCCGCTCGGCGTGCTCGCCCTGCGCGCCTACTGTAGGCAGATCGGCGCCTTGATCGAGAAGCGGGCTCCGTCTGAAGCCGCGCACAAGGAGATCGTCCGCCGCTGCTCGCAAGGCATGGAGATTGCGGCCCAACCCGCCGAGAAGATCGGGTTCCTCAGCCATCTCGGGCGGCAGCCCCATCCCGATGCCTTGAAGCTCGTCGCGGGCCACCTCGACGACCCGAGGGTGAAGAAGGAGGCGGTCCAGGCCGCCTGGACCATCGCCTCCGCACTTCACAAGACCCATCCCGACGCGGTGAGGCCGGTGCTCGAGAAGGTCAGGGCCGCAACGGAAGACAAGCAGTGGAAGTCCCGGGTGGAACAGTTGCTCAGGACGATGGAGGCAACGAAGTGAGGTGGGAGGGGAGGAGAGCCGCCCAATGTGTGCTGCGCCTTCGCGCCTTCGATCGGCCGGATCGATCGGATCTGTCCTATCGGTCCTATCTGTCCTGTGCTCCGCTGCCGAGCTTATCGTGCCCAATGCCAGCTTCGAGGAAGCAGCAGGGGAGGGGGCTTTGTCCTGGAAATGGTGGTCGCGCACGAAGGCCGGCTCCGCCGTCCGCACCGCCGACGAGCAGCACAGCCTCGGCCACTCGATGTGCATCAAGCACGACGGGCCGCGGGACTGGGCGCTCTCCAGCGAAGGCCGCTTCCCCGCCAAGCCCGGCGAGTGCTACCTGGCCACTGCCTGGGCCAAAGTGAAGAAGGGCTCCGTCGAGCTTGCCGTCGTTGCACTTCAGAAGGGCAGGACGCTTAGCTGGGACATCGGCTCGGCGAACACGGGTGTGGGCGACAAGTGGGTGAAGATCGAGGCCCTGGCCGAGGTGCCGCAGGACTGCGACCAGGTCTACGTCCGTTTCGTCGGCGAGGGCGACACGCTGGCCTTCGTGGACGACGTGGGCATCCAGCCCGCCGAGCGGCCCAAGCCGGTCGGGCGGCCCAAGGTCGAGGGCCACGCCAAGGAGCGGGTCCGCGAGAAGCTCGGCCGCGGCCTCGTGGCCACGCCCTTGCCGGATGGCAAGGTCTATCTGGCCTGGCGGCTGCTCCACTCCGATCCGCCCGACATGGCTTTCGATCTGTTTTGTGTTTCCGACGGCAACTTGCCGAAGAAGCTCAATGAACGGCCCATAGCGAAGACGACCGACTTCCTTGCCGGGGCTCCTGAGGCCAAGTGCGCCTATGAACTGCGCCAGGCCGGCAAGGAGGGAATGCTGGCGCAGGCTGCCGAAGGTGGGGCTGGGCACCGCACCATACGCCTCGATGGCAGCCACACCTTCCAAAAGGTTGGCATCGCCGACCTCGACGGCGATGGCCGCTACGACTTCGTGATCAAGCAGCCGAACACGAACATTGACCCCTACGGGGGCTACTGGAAGCGGAGCGAGACGCCCTACAAGCTGGAGGCATACGACGCCGATGGCAAGTTCCTGTGGCGCTACGACCTGGGTCCGGCAATCGAGACGGGCATCTGGTACTCGCCATACGTGGTCTACGACTTCGATGGCGACGGCAAGGCCGAGGTGGCGGCCAAGACGGGCGAGGGCGACCCCCGCGATGCCGATGGCCGCGTGCAGTCAGGCCCCGAATACCTCACCATCCTCGACGGCCTGACCGGCAAGCCGCGCGCCCAGGCGGAGTGGCCCTCCCGCGAGCCATTCGTCAAGCGGCCCAACGGCTACAACTACGCCAGCCGCAACCAGCTCGGGGTGGCCTACCTCGACGGCAAGACGCCCTGCCTCATCGTCGAGCGCGGAACCTACAACCTCATCGTCGTCGTGGCCTACGAGTTCCACGGCGGCAAGCTCCGCGAGCTCTGGCGCTGGTCGAACGAGAAGGAGCCGCGCACCTACTGGGGCCAGGGCGCACACTGGATGCACGCCGCCGACGTTGACGCCGACGGCCGCGACGAGCTGGTCCTCGGCTCCTTCGTCCTCGACGACAACGGCGCCGCCCTCTGGTCAACCGGCCTCGGCCACCCCGACCACCTCTACGTGGGCGACCTCGACCCCGCACGGCCCGGCCTCGAAGTCTACTTCGGCATCGAGCCAGGCGGCCCCAAGAACAAGATGTGCCTGGTGGACGCCGCCACGGGACGCATCCTCTGGGGCATCAACAAGCCCACCCGCCACGTCCACAGTTGCGGCCTGTGCAGCGACATTGACCCGCGCCACCCCGGCGCCGAGTGCTATAGCGCCGACACCGACGAGAAGAAGCAGTTCGCCTGGTCCCTCATGCACACGGCCAAGGGCGAGGTCATCGAGCAGGACGAAGTGAAGGGCTTCGGCCCCCGCACCGTCTACTGGGATGCCGACCCTCAGCGCGAGCTGCTCCACAGCGGCCGGCTCCGCAAGTTCCGCGGCGGCGAGTTGCCCCCGAAGATCGAAGGCACCTTCGTCGCCGTGGCCGACGTGTTGGGCGACTGGCGCGAGGAGATCATCACCACCCTCCCGGGCGAGATGCGCATCTACACCACCACCCTCCCCGCGGCCGACCGCCGCCCCTGCCTCATGCAGGACCCCCTCTACCGGCTCGACGTGGCGATGGCCGCGATGGGCTACTACCAGGTGCCCATGCTCAGCTACGACCTGGCGGCCCGCAAGCGCTGAGCCGCATTTCTCACGAAATGCGGGAAATCCCAAGCACCAATCTACAAGCCCCAGACAACTCCAACGCTCCAAATGCCAAAGGGCCAAGACAACGGCGCAGCCCCGCGCACGGCACAGTGCCCTCCCTCGTTTGGAACATTGGTGGTTGGATCTTGGTGTTTGTTTGGCACTTGGTGCTTGCCATCTGGGACTTCCCGCATCTCTCAGCAGTCTCTGGCGAGAGATGCGGGGTAGGCATCCCTCATTCCTCCTTCTTCGGCGTATCCTCTTTGGCCGCGCCCTCCTTCTTGGCGCGCCTCTTCTCGAGCTCCTCGTCCCACTGCTTCTGGAACTTCTCGGCGGCGGCCCGGGCGTCCTCCTCCTTCCGGTAGCTGGTCTCCATCTTCCTCATCAGCGTCGGCCCCTTGGGCCGCGGCTCCTTGAACTCGGTCTTGTTCTTCTTGGCCTCGGCCTTCTGCTTCATCCAGCCCAACTGCTCTTTCTCGTACTCTTCCTTGTAGTCCTTCAGCCGCTTCTGGTACTCGATGTCAGCGCACGTCTCGAAGGTCACTGCCCCGCTGGCGCCGAGGACCTGAAGGACGTAGTAGCGTTGGGGCCTGCGGTCGGTAGTGCCGCCGCCAATCGGACCCAGGGTCGCGCCTGCCGCCAGGCCGGCGCACAGCCACGCAGGCGCCACAGCCGCCACGCTCACGAGCCAGAATCGTCGGGACACCATCATGTGGGAACTCCTCACCCTTGACCGCGCAGCGCGCTCCCGGCCACCCGCTGTGGCCGATCCACGCCGTTACCCCCTAAGACTCGACGCAACTGGATTATACTGCGCGGGAAAACGGGAAGTCAAGTGGGACCGTGCGACCGCAGGCCGGACTTGATCCCTTTGGCGATGGCGCTATAATGGGTATTCCAACTGCACTGAAGCGCGGTGGGCACGGCGGCTCCGGGGCCGGTGAGCCGTTGCCACCCCCCAAGCCCACCGTTCGCGCTCTGCGTCCCACAACGGCCCTAGGAGGACGATGCATGACAGAGGTCAGAGAGTACCCGGCTGTCTGGCTCCAGGGTGGGGCCTGCTCCGGGTGCGTGGTGTCGGTTCTCAACGCGGTCAGCCCCAACATCCGCCAGTTGCTCGTTGACCCGGTGGTTCCGGGCCGACACGTGAGCCTCATCTTTCAGCCCACCGTCATGGCCGCCTCCGGCGAGGTCGCCCTCGGCGTGTTGCCGGGCAAGGAGGCCGACAAGGGCTTCATCCTGTGCATCGAGGGGACGATTCCGACGGCGAACCCGCACTACTGCATGATCGGCGAGGCGGGCGGCCACGAGCTCTCGATGCTCGACAAGGCGTGCGAGCTGGCCAGCCGCGCGCTCGCCGTCGTCTGCATCGGCACCTGTTCCTCCTTCGGCGGCATCCCCGCCGCGGCCCCCAACCCCACGGGGAGCAAGAGCCTCAAAGCCGTGCTCGCCGAGCGCGGCATCGCCGTGCCCGTCATCCACGTGCCCGGCTGCCCGCCGCACCCCGACTGGTTCATCCACACGGTGGCGGGCGTGCTGCTGGCCGGCCTGCCCGGCCCCGAGGCGCTCGACGACGCCGGGCGCCCGCGCGAGTTCTATGGCAAGACCATCCACGAGCGCTGCCCGCGCCGCCCCGACTTCGACGCCGGCAAGTTCGCCCAAAGGCACGGCGCCACCGGCTGCCTCTATCTCCTGGGCTGCAAGGGGCCAGTGACGTACGCCGACTGCCCCACGCGGATGTGGAACAGCGGGCTGAACTGGTGTGTGGGTGCCGACGGCCCTTGCATCGGCTGCGTGGAGCCGAGCTTCCCCGACCTCCTCTCGCCCCTCTACGAGAAAATCTGCGAGGAGCGCCTCCCGCGCCTCGCCTGCACAACAAGATGATCTTGTGGGCGGGGGCTCCGTCCCCCGCGAACTGTGGGCGGGGCGTCTCTGCCCCGCGGGGCGCAGAGGCCCCGCCCACAGCACGGAGGCCCCGCCCACAGCCTGGAAACCCGGAACGACTTGTGGAGAAGGCAATATGCGAAGAATCGTGATTGACCCCGTCACCCGCATCGAGGGCCACCTGCGGATCGAGGTGCTCCTGGACGGCCACGAGGTGAAGGAGGCGAAGAGCGCGGGCACGCTCTTCCGCGGCTTCGAGATCATCCTGAAAGGCCGCAGCCCGGCCGACGCCCAGCAGCTCACCCAGCGCGTCTGCGGCGTCTGCCCCATCGCTCACGCCACCGCGGCCACCTTCGCACTCGACGCCGCCTTCGGCATCAGCGAGAAGGTCCCCGACAACGGCCGCATCATCCGAAACCTCATCCTCGGAAGCAACATCCTACAGTCCCACGTCCTGCACTTCTACCATCTGGCGGCGCTCGACTACGTGGACGTTGCGGCGTCCGCCGACTACGCTGGCGACAACGACGACCTGCGGGCGGTGCGCGACTTCGTCGCACGCGGACAGCTTGCCCCGTTCGCGCCCCGCTACGAGGGGGACTACCGCCTGCCCAAGGAGCTGAACCTCAAGGCCACGGCCGACTACGCCGAGGCCCTCAGAGTGCGCCGCACCTGCCACGAGATGCTCGCCATCTTCGGCGGAAGGATGCCCAGCCAGTGCGGCATCGTGCCCGGCGGCGCCAGCAACGGCCCCACCGCCAGCAAGCTCGCCGCCTTCCTCGGGCGGCTCGACACCGTCCGCCGCTTCGTCAACGACAAGTACCTGCCCGACGTCCTCGCCGTGGCGAGCGCCTACGCCGACCACTTCGCCATTGGCGGCGGGTGCAGGCGCTACCTCACGTATGGGCAGTTCGACCAGACGCCGAGCAGCGCGCCGCTCACCGGCCGCAACCGCTTCTTCGCCCCAGGCACCTGGGCCGACGGCAAGGCCGACAAGCTCGACATCGCGGCCATCACCGAGGCGGTCACACACTCCCGCTTCAAGGGCGACGGCCCGCTCTTCCCCCACCACGAGACCACCGTGCCGGCGCCCGAGAAGCCGGGGGCCTATAGCTGGCTCAAGTCCCCCCGCTACAACGGCGCCGCCTACGAGGTCGGCCCACTCGCCCTCATGCTGGTCAACCACGCGGGCGGCAACCCGCAGGTGAAGCCGCTCGTGGACTCTGCCCTCGCCACGGCGGGGCTTCAGGCCGACGCCCTGTCGTCGGTCATGGGCCGTCACCTCGCCCGCGCCCTCCACGCCAAGCTCATCGCCGACGCGATGTTCGACTGGGTCGGCCAGCTCAAGCCCGGCGAGCCGCATTGCGCGGAGTGGACGATCCCCGCGACCGGCGACGGCTGCGGCATGGTGGACGCCCCACGCGGCGCCGTGGCACACTGGGTGAAGGTCCGCGAGCACAAGACCGCCAACTACCAGCTCGTGGTGCCGACCACCTGGAATGCCTCTCCCGCCGACGACAAGGACCAGCCCGGCCCTATCGAGCAGGCCCTCATCGGCACACAGGTCCGCGACCCGAAGAACCCCTTCGAGGTCGTCCGCATCGTCCGCTCCTTCGACCCGTGCCTGGCCTGCGCCGTCCACCTGGCCACGCCGAAGGGCGCGAAGCTCGGGGAGTTCCGCATTGCCTGACCGCGCGACGGCACCAGGGGGAGGGACGTGGGCGGGGCCTCCGCGCCCCGCGGGGCAGAGACGCTGTGGGCGGGGCCTCCGTGCCCCGCGGGGGACAGAGCCCCCGCCCACGCTCGTCATCATTGGCGTCGGCCATGAGCTCATGGGCGACGACCGGGTGGGCGTGGAGGCCGTGCGGCGCCTCAGGCAGGCCGGCCTCGAACCAGGAATTGAGACCCTCGAGGCCGGAACGTCCGTGATGGACGCGCTCGACCTCGTGCCCCGCGGGGCCGACGTGTTGGTGATAGACGCGGCCTCGGGCGGACACCCGCCCGGCAGCGTGTACCGCTTCGCGTTGGAGGACCTTGCCTCGCAGCGGGGGATGAGCCTGCACGAGACCTCGCTGCCCGAGGCATTCGCCCTGGCGCGGCTCGCCGGGGCAGCGTTCGGAAAAGTCGTAGTCATCGGCATCGAGCCGGACCGGGTGGAGCCGGGCACCGAGCTCTCGCCGACCCTGGAGGAGAAGATGCCCGCGATCCTTAACGCGGTTCGCGAGGAGATCGCGAGGATGTTGGGGATGGATGGATGGATGAATGGATGAGTGGATGAATGCCCGAAAGACAGCCTCTTTCATTCATCCATTCATCCACCCATCCACTCATCCCCCTTGGTTGCGGCCAATGGCCGCATTAGGAGGTTGATCGCCATGCTCGTCACAGAGGAAAAGCCGATCAAGGAAGTCCTCGGCGTGCTGGAGGCCGACAAGCGGGTCTTCATCGTCGGCTGCGCCGGCTGCCCCGAGGGCTGGGCGACGGGTGGGCCGGAAAAGGTCGCCGCTCTCGCCGAACAGCTCACCGCCAAGGGCAAGGAGGTCGTCGGGACCACGATGATTGACTTCCTGTGCAACAAGGCGCTCGTCGGCCTGCGCCTCGCCCGCTGCCTCGAGGCGCTCAAGGCCGCCGACGCCCTCCTCGTCTCCTCCTGCGGCATCGGAGTCCAGGCCACCGCCGCGATGGTGGACAGGCCGTGCCATCCGGTGCTCAACACCATCTCGTCGGCGGGCTTCCAGGGCCTCTGGCCATCGTCCGAGCGCTGCCAGCAGTGCGGCGAGTGCGTCCTGAGCTACACCGCCGGCATCTGCCCCATCACCACGTGCGCCAAGCACCTCCTCAACGGCTCCTGCGGCGGCTCGCACCAGGGCACGTGCGAGGTCGAGAAGAACCGCCCCTGCGGCTGGTATCGCATCTACGACCGCCTCAAGGCCCTCGGCAAGCTCGACGACTACAAGAAGCTCATGGCCATCCGGGACTTCGGGAAGCTGGACCTCCCGATGAAGCACCGCTCCACCATCCGCTGGGCGCTAGAAACCAAGCAGTTCTGAAGGAGAACAGCATGAGCCGCCTCCAGCAGGAACTCGAGGCCGGCAGGTTCGTCGTCACCGGCGAGGTCGGCCCCCCGAAGGGGATAGACACCCACGAGCTCGACCACGAGCTCGAACACCTCAAGGGCCGCGTCGTCGCCATCAACGTCACCGACATCCAGAGCGCCGTCATGCGCCTCGGCTCGCTCGTCGTCTCCGAATACCTGGTCCGCAAGGGCTTCGAGCCTGTCTTCCAGCTCACCTGCCGCGACCGCAACCGGCTCGCCCTCCAGACCGAGCTCATCTCCGCCGCATGGGTCGGAATCGAAAACGTCCTCTGCCTCACAGGCGACCACCAGGTCCTCGGCGACCACAAGGGCGCGAAAGGCGTCTTCGACCTCGACTCCGTCTCCCTCCTCCAGACTGTGAACCTGCTGAACAGCGGGAAGGACCTCGCGGGGAACGGCCTCCAGGGCGCGCCCAAGCTCTTCCCCGGCGCCGTCGTGGCCCCAGGCCTCGAGCCGATGGAGCCGCAGGTGCTGAAGTTCGAGAAAAAGGTCGCCGCGGGCGCCAGGTTCTTCCAGACCCAGGCCCTCTACGACCCGCGCCAGCTCGAAGCCTTCATGCGAAAGGTCGAGCACCTCAAGGTCCCCGTCCTCGCGGGCATCGTCCTCCTCAAGAACGTCGGCATGGCCAGGTTCATGAACGCCAACGTCGCCGGCGTCTTCGTGCCCGACCATCTCATCAAGGAGATGGCGGACTGCCCGAGGAAGCGGCTGAAGCAGAAGAGCGCCGAGATAGGCGGCCGCCTCGTCAAGGAGATGAAGGGCATGTGCCAGGGCATCCACCTCATGCCGCTGGGCTGGACCGACATCGTGCCCGACGTCCTCGGCCACGCCGGCCTCGCCTGACCGCTCCACTCTGGATCACCTCTGCGGCCCTCGTGCTTGATCCACTATGGGCGCTTTGGCGATCCGGACGCTTCCGGGGCGGTCCCGGCATACTGTATCACCTGCGCGACACAGGTGTTTGACCCACTATGGGCGCTTTGGCGTTCCGGACGCTTCCGGGGCGGTCCCGCCATACTGTATCACCTGCGCGACACAGGTGTTTGACCCACTATGGGTGTTTTGGCGATCCGGACGCATCCGGGGCGGTCCCGCCATACTGTATCACCTGCGCACAGTCACTTGACCCACTATGAGCGCTTTGGCGTACCGGGCGGCTCCGGGGCCTTCCCGCCATTCTGAATCAACCTCGCCCCCACCGCGGGGGGTGATACAGAATGGGGCGGCCACGACTTCGGCGTAGGGACGGGCGGCTCGCCCGTGGGCGGGGCCTCCGCGCCCCGCGTCCCGGCTGTTCCATCCGGCTCTCGGTGCCTAAAGCCAGAAGCAGCAAGAACATCTTGCCGCCCTAACCGCTTGAAAGGCAATGGCTTATGGGTGTCAGGCACCGAAACTGCCGAAACTGGGCACCGAAACTGGTCGCGTTTCTGATCGAGATCGTCAGGACAATAGCTGTGCATGGCTCGAACGCTTGGCCATCAACCCTCGCAGAGAGTTGAAAGCCCTCTGCCTCCGCACCCCAAACCTGTTCGTTGGGCTCAGCCTTGATAGGCTCAGCACCGTAGGAGGCCAGAGCCATCGCGAACAGCATAGCCAACAACCGGTGGGCGATCAACATAAGCCAAAGGGCATGTCGTGATGGGAACCTCATTTCGATGCCTCCAAAAGAACTTCCCATCGGTGGCGCGACACAGTTTGCAGAGCTTACAGGGTATGAGCCTGTGATGCAATACTATTGTTCCGGTTGCGGTGCGAGAGGCGCAGGGAGCCCGTGTTCTCTCTGGAACTTGGCCTTTCGTGAAGCAAAGGGCCGGGCGATCACGTGGCGCACGCGTCTGCCTCCCCGTCGACGGCCCGCACCGCGATGCCCACCTTCTCATTGCGTTGGCGGCGGAGAAGGTGCGCCGGAGTTTTTCATCTCGCGGGGCAGGTCGAAGCTCGGCTTGTAGTTCTCAATGTAGCCTCGTGCTTCCTTGAAATGCTCCTTCCCCTCGAAACTGGTCGCAATGAGGCGGTCCAGTCTGGCAAGCACTTGCTCTTTCCCCTCAATCATCCAGATGACCCATGCGGCGAGCTTGCGCTCCGTGTCATCCCCTGACCTCCTCAGGATCACCTCCAGGTGTGGGATCGCCTGCTCACCGATCCTGACAAGCGCCACGGCAGCTACATAGTAACCCTCAGTGGGGATCGCCTGACTAAACAGAATGCGCCCTTCAGGAAGGTACTTCAGCATGCCGCAAAGCGGGCGAATTGCCTCGACTGCCCTGAGCTCCCCGAGCAAGCATATCGCAAGGTGCAGCGGGCCGTCGCGTTCTTTGCTGATGTCCTTCTCGCTCAGCATGGCGATGAGGTTCTTGATAGTCTCCCTCCTCTCATTGATGACTTCGTCGAAGGCCGCCTTTCGCTCTTTTGGCTCTTTGCTGCGCAGCGCGGCCAGGTTGCCAGCTCTGGCTTGCTGCCCAGGGGCCACTGCCGGAGCCACCAGTAGCAAGGCAAGCCATGCGGTGAGCCCGAAGACCAATCGCGCCATAGGACTTCTCCTTACACTGAAGCGATCAGAGCGGAACAGTTGGCTCCTTGTGAGGGGGGCAAGGTGCCAAACGACGGGCATCTGCCTAGTTCCCGTCGACAGTTATTGTGAAAGTCTTCAGCGCCGCCTCTTGGGGATTCTTCATGTAATCTCGAGCTTCGAGCGTGAAAGTGTAGACCCCCGGCGTCGTCGGCGTACCCGATATTATAATTATAGAACCGTTCTCGGTGTGGGTCAAGCCTGGCGGAAGACTGCCCATGTCCAGGGTCCAGCGAACGTCATCGCTTCCGTTCTCAGAGGTTACCTCCCTGGAGTATGGAACTCCCACACTAGCGTTCGGCAGTGACCCCGTCGTTATCCTCAGGAAGTTCGTAGGAGTGGTCCCCCAGAAGTCGTGCTGTGGCGGAATTTTGTTCTGGTAGGTTGGGTCCCATTTCCACGTCTCGCCATCCTTCTCGATAGACAGTGAAGAATGCCAGAAGGAGTAATCGGAGCATCGTACTCCTTCCCGCCCAGATGCCCAGTCCAAGCTAACACGGACCCACTCCCGCATGTTGTGCTTCTGGACCATTGCCTCCACCTCTCCCACAGTTCCGCGCAACCCGGGCATGTCCACGGCGTACAGATGCCCATTGCCGTTTGGGCCCCACGGTTCGTTATCGTTGTCCCCATCTTTGTAGAACGGGTCGTCATCCGGGCGCCACTCTGTGATCAGGCTCCAATACTCCAAGATGCTCCAATCACCTCCTGCGAGTTTGTCCCATTGGATCCGCCGCATTTCCCTCGTCACATCCCACTGGATCTGTCTACGGTCGAAGAGCCATTGGTCACCGTCAGCTATCAGCTCAGGTGGTTGTACTGTGAACTGAATCTGGCAGTAGTGCCGGGCTACAGGAGTGTTCGCATCCCATGTCGCAAAGACTCCTGTACTGGTTCCCGCGTTCCTGGAGTTGTCCGGGAACTCCTCACCCAGCTCCCCGTTCTCTGGGCTATAGCCCGTGGGTTGGGCACCTATGATGTAAACCAGCATGGTGTAGCTGGTTGTCCCAATAGAGGCTGTCACAGTGTGTTTGGCCCACGCAGCCTTAGAGACCCTCCTCTGCAAGGGATGCCCATCAACGGCCTCTCCCCCTGACCAATATATGAAGTTCGCCACAAGGCTCTCGTCAACTTCAGGGTAGATGGTAGCCTTCAGGTACACGTAGCCCGGCGAACCCGTCACCGGCCTTATGGCCGCACAGATGTCTGTCCTGTACGGCGTGTTCTCCGCCTTCGCAATATCGGTGGCACTATCGCTCAGGAAGTTGATATCTCTCACCTCAACAACGTATAGCTTTGCGCTTGCGGTGCCGTGAACGGGACACGACGCTGAGACGGTGTACTGCTCCGCTGCATCCGGAGTGCCGACCACTTGTCGCGTATAGCTCGGCACGTTCTCGTCAGGTGTGTAGTCTCGGTCGGGCATGAAGCTAAGGTCCCCGAAGCCGACATTGCAGTTGCAGGTGCAATAAGCCGTGTAGAGAACCTCGTTTCCAATAGGAATGTATTGGTCTTCGGACGGGCTGATCGACACTTGCCCAGGTTGTCCCCCGCCCCCGGCACCCCAGACCGCCAGTGTCGCGACCAAGCCGAGAACACAGATCAGGCAGGCTATCCCGAGAGCGCGAAACGCAAGAGTCCCGCAAAACGGCCGGGTTCGCCGAGTCTTCATTCTGGCCCCCTCTCTTTCCGTGCGACTAGGGATGGAGGAAGATGAACGTCCACGCTATCGCCTGCGCACTCCTCAGAAGCCAATGAGATCCCTTTCGAGCTTCTTCTGGAGTTCACCGAGTGCGCGTTGGGCTACCCGCGCGCCGCTGGTGCCGGGGTAGCGTTCCACGGCAGTCCTGTACATCGCTACGGCCTGTGCGTGCTTCCCCCTGAGGGCGAGCATGGCACCCGCGTTGTAGTAAGCGCCAGCCTTGGCGTCACGGGAAGTGGTAGTCCGTGCGTAGTCCATCAGCGCCTGCACGGCCTCATCGCCGCGGCCTGCATTCAGGAGCGCAGTAGGAAGGCCCATGTATGCCATGTTCCATGCTGTGCTTCCTATTGGGGCCTCCCGAAGCACAGCTTGGTACGTCTGGATCGCTTGAGCAGGTTGGCGGATGGCCCCGTAGTGATCGCCAACCATGACCAGAGCAACCCATGCTGGGTGGCTCCCCCGGTAGCGCCCCACAACTATGTCGCAGTAGCTCACGCCCATGAGCTTGTCACGTTCTCTGAACAGCCTGGCGGCCTCCTGCAGGATGATGCCGGCCGTTGCGCTCTCTCCTGTTGCCTGGGCGTCGGCAGGGTCGCGGCCCTCCTTGCTGATGGCCTCAGATGTCACCCTCCTTCCCAGAGCATCCGCATAGGCCAGGAACGCCTCCTGCGCCTTCTGAGGGTCAGCCATCTCCGCGTGGCAACGTGAGAGGAGGAGGAGGGCGCCCTCCATCTCCCTTGTGCCTCGTGAGCGCTCGATAAAGGCCCGCGCAGCGGCCACCACTTCTTCCAGCGCCACGGTTCCCGGGTGCTCGGACGCCTTCGCCCTCTCAAACTCGGCCTCAAGGAGTGCGAGCGCCGCCTTGGCGTCTTTGGCTGTTCGGACAGCTTCCTCCGCGCTGGGTTTGGGCGCCATCGACGCCTCTGCAACCACGAGCGAAACCTGCGCCTCCCGCAAAAGTTCTACGGGCCGCGGGACGGGGGGATCACCCTTGGGCGCGGTCTGGGCCACTTCCGGGAGCCGGCCGGTGGCCTCCCTCTCGCGCCGCGCCCCAAAGGTGAACCAGTACACCACGCCGGCAGTGACGAGGAGGACCGCCGCAGCACTCGTGACGATGCGCCGCAGGAGGCGACGCCGGCGGAAGCGCTTTTCTTCTTCCTCAAGCGCGAGTTCCTGGAGCTTCAAGCGCACCGCGGCCATTACCCGGCTGCGGGTGGTGAACAGAACTTCTTGCGGGACCTGGACTTGGAAAGGGGATCGAAGGGCGTCGGCGATCGCGCGGAGCTGCTCGAAGCGCTCGCGGCACCCGGGGCAGGCCGCTAGGTGTTCCTCGGCCTGCGCGCACTCCTCCTGGGACAGCTCGCCTTGAGTCGCTATTGCGTACTCTGTCACAAGGTCACGCAGCCGCTCGCCGTGCTCTTGTCCGCCAGTCATGCCGCCAGCCTCCGATCGCTCCCTCCACATATATGTCGCGCGAAAAGCCAAGATGTACCATTTGGAAAACGAAAAAAAGTGAAAATTTTCTTCGCGAGCATGCCCGCGTGCGCCTAAGTCACGTGAAACCAAGAGCTTACGCGCAGGTGGCCGTAAACATTCGTCGAAGCCGTTGGGTATGATGGGCGTCAAGAGGAGAGGAGGGAGCGGAAGTCGAGGGCGAGGGGGTAGCGGGTTTCGGTGCCTGACACAATGCCCATGCTATAGACACAAGTGCTTGTGTATCAATGACTTAGAAAACACTTGGGAACGTCCCAAGTTCTTGAGCCTCCCCGGGCGACGCTCTCCGCGCCGCGGGAACGCAAAGGCGAACTCGCCTCTGGGGGACCAGTCCCCCAGACCCCCTGGGATTTATCGCATTCGGCCACCGGC
>VGYW01000011.1 GCA_016872875.1 Planctomycetota bacterium
GGCGAACCCTGTCAACTCTCGAAGTACGTGGTCCATTCAATGAGCATGGCCCCCAATTCTGGTAACCTCCTTCGGCGCCGAAGCTCCGCACGGAGCGTACTATAGCAGCCCAGGGCGAAGCCCTGGGACAGGCGGGCGGCCAGATTCAGCCCTGTAGGGGCGTACTACCCGCCCTGGGCGGAATGCGGCGCCCGGAACCGCATAGTACGCCCTTTCAGGGCTGGCCCACGTGCCGCCCCCTTCCCAGGGCTTCGCCCTGGGCTGCTATAGTACGCCCCTGTCGGGGCTCCGGAGTAGTTCACCAGGATTGGTGGCCATACTCTCCATTCAATCGCCCCCTTGACTCAGGGTCCCATTTCTGGTACTTTACCTCTGAGGCCAGCACGCTGCCCGGGTGGCTTGCTCGCTCCCCGTGTCGTCCCCGGCTTGTGCGTGGTCCTGGGCGCGCGATGTCTGGCTTCGGAGGATGTTCCGTGCCACGTTCCGAGGGGCCTGAGGAGTTCTTTAAGGTCCTCCGCGAGGTGCAACAGGAGAAGTCGAAGCACGAGGGCCGGCCGCCGGGCGCGGAGCCGGCTCTGGCCTTCGAGCCCGACACGTTGCCGGCAGGCACGCTGTGCCTGAGTTACCTGGCGGCGCTCGGCAGCGTCGTCATCGTCGTTCTCCTGGTCATCCTGGCCTATCTATTCGGCCGGCAGCACGGCTGGTGGGCCTACGATGCCGCGCTGAAGCGCCAGGCGGAGCGGGCGGCACAGAAGGCCACGTCCGCCGCGCCAGTCCAGCCGCCCCCGCTGGCCACGGAACCCGAGGTGCTCGACGGCCTGGTGTTCACCCTTGTCACCCTCGGCAAGGCCCCGGCCGACCGCGCGAGCGTGGAGAAGGAGGCCGAGTTCCTCAACAAGTACGCCCCCTTCAAGGCCCTCCAGGTGGAGGCCTACGCCTGGCGCGACCGCGGCGGCAGGTATCGCCTGTGCGCCAGGGGCTTCAAAGGGATGGACGAGGCGACCCGCAAGCAGGTGCGCGACAAGCTCCGAAGCCTCTCCCCACACGGCAAGGGCCGGCGGGACTACCAGGATAGCGACTTCCTGCCCCAGTGAAGGAGGGGGGCCAGATCGTGGCGCGTTCGATCAAGTGTCCGCATTGCGGCAAGGTCGTGAAGGTCCACGAGGAGGCCGCGGGCAAGCGGGTGGACTGCCCGGAGTGCCACAAGGCGTTCCGCGCGCCCCAGGCCATCGCGACGCCTGAGAAGCCCACCGAAGCGGCCGCCCCGCCCCCCGCGGCCCAGCCGCCCCCAGCTCCCACAGGGCGGGTCTGGTACTTCCACCTCGACGGCCGGAACGACGGCCCTCACACGCCCGAAACCGTCATAGAGCAGATCAGGACCGGCCGCCTCGACGCCAAGAGCCTCGTCTGGAAGGAGGGGATGGGCGACTGGAAGCCGCTGGCGGAAGTCCAGGACTTCCGCGGCGCGCTCAGCGTCCCGCCCCCCGTCTCCAAGGCCAAGGCGCACCCGCACGCGCAGCCCGGCCGCGGACGCGAGCGCGAGCCGGAGCACGAGCAGCATGCCCGGTATTCGCGCTCCAAGGCCCGGCGCGACCTCGCGATCGGCCTCTGGGTCGCCGGCGGACTCGGCTTCGCCGCACTCGTCGTCCTCATCGTGGTCCTGAGCCAGAAGGAGAAGGAGGATACCGCGCCGGCGGGTCCCAAGGTCATCCAGCCCATCGTCGTGGACAACCCTCAGCCACAGCCTTCGGCGGAGCCCAAGGTGAAGCCCGGCCCACAGCCGCGCCCAAAGGTTGAGGCCAGCAACCAGAAGCTCCTCACAGACCTGGTGGCGGACCTCGACAGCGGCTTCACGGCGGCCATCGAGGGCCACAAGAAGGCCAACCGCAGGCCGATTGACGCCCTCATCAAGAAGTGCAGGAGCCACGCCGAGAAGCTGGCCGCGCCCGAACGCCAGTGGGGCGGCTACAAGGACCCCGTGGACAGCCTCGTGGCGCTCCTCAACCAGGGGGCCAACGGCATGCAGAAGACCCTGGCTGAGCGTTCCGTCAACTGGGGCATGGGCGAGAGCCTGGACGATAAGCAGAAGGACATCAGCATGCGGCGGCAGGAGTTCGAGTGGCTCACCAACTGGCGGAGAATCCTCGCCGACGCAGTAAAGAAGATAAGGGACAAGGGGCTGGATTTCTGACCGGCCCGGGCCCTCCGGCCCGTGGCACACACATCAACCATCGGCGGTCGATCCCCAGTAGACCTGAGCGCGGCGTCATGTCCTGAAGGGATGTCGCCCACACGCCGCGGTAGGCAGGGACCCAGTTCGTAGTGCGGCCTTCAGGCCGTCCGGATACGGGCTGAAGCCCGCACTACGAACACGCACGCCCTACCGCCTGCGTCTATAGCTCCCATAGTTGCGGATGAGCTTGATGACGCGCTGGTAGGAGGCGAAGGAGACGTTGTCGGGGACGCTGTGGTCGGAGTGGTAGATGTAGCCGCCACCACGCTTGGCGAAGCTGACCTTGGTGCGGATTTCGTCCTCCAGGGCCTTGGGGTCCTCCTCGGCGGCAGCCATCTTGCGGACGTCTATCCCGCCCATGAAGGCCAGCCTATCGCCATACTGCTTCTTGAGGGCGAGGAGGTCCATGCCGGCCTTGACCTCGAGGGGCTGGAGACAGGTCCAGCCGGCGTCGAGGAGGTCGGGGACGAGCTCGGTGACGTTTCCGCAGGAGTGGAGGATGCAGGGCAGGCCGCGGCGCTTGAAGGGCTCGAGGTAGCGGCGATGGGCGGGCCGGAGCACTTCGCGGTAGGCGCGCGGCGAGAAGAAGAGCCGATGCTTGTAGCCGAGGTCGTCGTAGTAGAAGGCGGCGTCGAAATCAATGCCGCGGGCGAAGAGCTCCTCGACGATTGCGACGGCGAGGTCGGCCTGCATCATGAAGATCTCGCTCGCCCAGTCGGGCTGCTCGACGATTGCGGTGAGGAGTCCGACGGGTCCGAGGAGGCTGCCGGAGTTGAGGTCGTAGCCGATTCCGCCGCCGAAGGTGAGGAAGAGGCCCTTCGCCCGCGCGTTCTCGTGGGTCTTCTTGGCGTTGTCCCAGTTGAGGCGGGTCTCGTCGTACTTCAGCGCGCCCTTCCGCTCGTCCCAGTCGCGGCGGGTCCTCACCGTGAAGTCCACGAGCTCGGGGGTGGAGGTCTTGCCCTTCCAGTTGCGGTGGACGGCGCCGTTGGAGCCGCGCTGGACGATGTACTCGTCGGTCTCTTCGAGCTTTTCGGTTGGGATGCGGAGCGAGAGGTCGCAGCCGACGCCGGCGAACTCGTAGTGGAAGAACTCGTGCGGGCCGACACCCTCGGGCAGCCCCTCCTTGTGCCAGCGGGCGATGGTGGTGCCCCAGGGGGCGTCCTGGATCGCCACGCGGTCCGCCTCCTTGTGCTCGAGGGCGAGCCGAATCCGTTCGCGCGACGTCATCTCCATTTCGGGCTCCTGCAAGAGGGATGGGTGGGCATGTGGCTCGCCGCAGATTGTATCGCCATCCGCGGGAAAGTCAAAAGCGCGCGGCCTGTCGGGTGCGCGCCGGGACTGTAGCTGGATTCCCCAGCCCCGAAGGGGCGACATGGCAAAGCCCAGGGCAACGCCCTGGGAACGTGGCGACCCCAGGCGCAGCCCTGAAAGGGCGACATAGCGGCGCTCTATCTCGCCCTTTCAGGGCTTGCCCATAGGCGTCCCTGGACCCAGGGCGTTGCCCTGGGCTTTACCATGCGAGCCTTTCAGGCTCCAGAGAAGACCCGTCCACCTACAATGTCGGCTCGCACCCCAGCCTGTCCACGGCACGGCGGCGGCATATCCGCGCGCGCCCCGCCGCCCGCGATGGTTTCGGAGCTGAACAACTCCGCAGGCATCGTGAGCGGCCTCATGGCCGCGGCGAGCGCTGTGGGTCAGAGGACGTGGAGCTCGCAGACCTTGCGGAAGTGGTGGCCGTAGATGGCGAGGGTGACGGCCACTGGAAGAAGATGGCGGCGGTGGAGGAGTGTCCAGGCGAGAAGGCGCCAGTAGTGGAAGCGCTCGCGGCCGATGATGCCGAGCCTGACGACGGAGCGAGCGAGCGCGCGCAGGTCGCCGAAAGTCACGCGGCCCTTGAGCTTCCGGGGGCGGTATTCGCGGAGGAAGGTCTTGACCCGCGCGTAGTAGTGCTTGGGCGAGTAGATGCGGCGCAGGATGCGCCGATAGCCGTCGCGGAGCGCCTCCAGGCTCATCCTGGGCACGATGTTGGTGTCGCCATCCACGTTGTCGCCCGAGGTCGTGCCGCGGAGGCGTCCCTCGCGCTTGAGGCGCTCGAAGAGCCGTGTGCCCGGCAGGGCCTCCAGGAGGCCGACCATTGCGGTGACGATGCCGCTCTGCTGGATGAAGGCGATCTGGCGCTCGAAGATGGAGGGGGTGTCGGTGTCGAAGCCCACGATGAAGCCGCCCTGGACCTCCAGGCCGGCACGCTGGATGCGCTTGACGTCGGCGACGAGGTCGCGCCCCTTGTTCTGGTCCTTCGAGCAGGCGGCCAGGCCGACCTCATCGGGGGTCTCGATGCCGACGAAGACGGTTCTGAACCCCGCGCGGACCATCATGTCCATCAGCTCGCCGTCATCGGCCAGGTTGATTGACGCCTCGGTGAAGAACGCCGTGGGGGTGTGGTGCTGCTGCCACTCGATGAGGGCGGGCAGCAGCTCTTCCTTGAGGCGCCGCTTGTTCCCGATCAGATTGTCGTCCACGAAGAACACGTTGCCGCGCCAGCCAGCCGCCTGGAGAGCGTCGAGCTCGGCGAGCACCTGGGCGGCGCTCTTGGCGCGGGGGCGGTGGCCGAAGAGGGCGGTCACGTTGCAGAAGTCGCAGTTGAAGGGGCAGCCGCGCGAGTACTGGATGCTCATGGTCGCGTAGCGCCGCAGGTCGGCGAGCTCCCAGAGCGGCGTGGGCGTGTCGTGGAGTTCGGGGAACTGGGCGGCGGTGTAGATGCGGCGCGGCTCGCCGCGCCCGAGGTCCGCGAGGAACTCGGGCAGCGCGGTCTCGGCCTCGCCGAGCACCAGGTGGTCAACCTCTGGGAACTGGTCGGGCTCCGCGGTGAAGAGCGGCCCGCCTGCGACGACGCGCTTGCCGGCCCGCTGGCAGCGCGCGATCAGGCGCCGCGCCGCGTCGCGCTGCACCGCCATCGCGCTCACGAACACCAGGTCGGCCCACGCGATGTCGCGGTCGCGCAGCCGCCGCACGTTCAGGTCAACAAGCCGCTTCTCCCACTCCCGCGGCAGCATCGCCGCCACCGTGAGCAGCCCCAGCGGCGGCAGGGAGGCACGCTTGCGGACGAACTTCAGCGCGTGCTTGAAGCTCCAGAACGTGTCGGGAAACTCGGGGTAGAGCAGAAGCGTCTTCAATCGTCCTCGTCCCCGTCGTTGTCCTCGTCCTCGACCGCTTCCGTCTCGGACCACCTCTCGAGGACCGAGGGTGAGTGGCGTGCATGCGTGCACGCCACTCAGCCGGGTCACGCGTGCAGATATGCACGCCCTACCAGGAGGGGCGCCGATCGCCGCCGCGCCCGCCACCGCCGCCGCCGTAGCCGCCGCGCCCACCGCCGCCGCCGCCACCGCCGTGGCCGCCACGGCCGCCGCGGCTGTCGCCGCGCGGACGCGCCTCGTTGACGTTCAGCGTCCGGCCGCCGAGGTCGGTGCCGTTGAGCGCCTGGATGGCCGCCCTGGCCTGGTCGGCGTTGGGCATCTCCACGAAGCCGAAGCCGCGCGAGCGCCCGGTCTCCCTGTCCGTGATCACCGACGCGGAGGCCACCTCGCCGTGCGCCTCGAAGGCCGCGCGCAGCTCGGCGTCCCCCGTGTTGAAGGACAGGTTACCGACGTAGATGTTCATGCACCATCTCCACAAGTTGGACCCCACCGCCATCCGCAGTCGGCCGCCTTGAGCTGGTCCGGGGCATAGGGCGCAGCGCCAATCGCGGGCTCGGCCGCGCCGCCCCCGAACGCTCGGGGGCCTCAGACGCGGCCAGGATGCCAAGCCAAATGGGAGCCGGAACCACAACTGGCGAGCGCGTCACAAGGAGGGCGTTCTGGCAGGCACGCATCGCTTGTGCGTGTTCGTCAACCGGTCCACAATTCAGTGCATTATAGCAGGCCCAGGGCCAGCATGCAAGCGCAAAAGCGCACCGCCCGTAATGCCTCAGTCTCAGGCTGCGCCCGCCCCTCACAGGTGCCACGGCTGGCCCGCCCAGCCGTGTCTGGGGCTTGTTATGGGAGCACCGACAGCTCGACGTAGGAGGCGTGGGCGGGGCCGTGGTGGAGCTTGTTCTCGGCGGCCTGGGGCATGGTCCAGGTGGCGGGGGAATCGGCGACGTTGAGGTTGCGGTCGAAGCGGGGGAAGTTGGAACTGGAGACGTGGAGCCCGACGCGGCTGCCCTTCTTGAAGGCGTAGGCGGTGCTCCAGAGGTCAATCTCGACCTCGGCAATCTCGCCGGGCTTGAGGAGCTTCGGCGTCCCGCGGCCGTCGCGGTAGCGGCAGCGGACGATGCCGTCCTGGATGTTCGCGGCGTAGCCATCGGGGCGGACGTCGAGGAGCATGGCCGTGAAGTCGGTGTCGGGCGCGGAGGACGAGACGAAGAGGTGGGCTTTGAGGCGCCCGACCACCACGAGGTCCCGCTCGAGCGGCTCGGAGAGGAAGGCCAGCACGTCGGGCCGCTCGGCGTTCCTGCGGTGGTCTTTCATGCCCTTAGCGATGATGAGGTTGGTGCCGCCGAGGGTTGGGACGGGTCTTGCGGGGTCGTAGGTGAAGGCGGAGGGCGGCTCGTCCTGCTTCGGGGCGTCCTTCGAGAGCTTGCCTTTGGAGAGGAAGAGCCTGGTGGGGACGGCTCCCGCGGGGGGCCAGGTGTCGGCGTCGAGCCAGCGGTCCTGGCCGATGACGTAGGCGCGAATGGGGGGCCACTTGTCAACGTCGTTGGGCTGGTTCTTGAGCCATCGTGCGAACCATTTCTCCTGGGTGCCGGCGAGGGCGGAGCGGGCGTTCGGGCAGGCGAGGTCGCCGGCCGGCGCGCCAATGCCGTGTCCCCACGGGCCGATGATGAGGTGGGAGTGCTTGCGGGCGAGGGCGCCGCCGCGCGTGCGGAGGGTCGTGAGGAGCTCGAGGTTCTCCTGGGCGAAGATGTCGTAGAAGCCGCCGACGATGAAGGTGGGGACCTGGATGTCCTCGGCGCGGTGGACGGCGCTGATGTCGCGCCAGAGGCCGGGCTTCTCCCAGTTCTTCACGCCGTCGAGCCAGTAGTTCACGTAGCCCGGCCCGCCGACGGACAGCGGCCCGGCCTCGGCCAGGGGCAGGTGCCAGCACCACTGCATGAAGTTGCGGTGGGGCTGCCACTTGGCGAGCTCGTCGGCGGGGGCCTCCTTGCGCTGGACGCGCTGGCTGGACCAGGCCTGTCCGATGAGCCAGCCCTGGACGAGTTCCTGGCGGAGGGAGCCGCCGAAGAAGACGAGGCGGTTGTCGAAGTCGGAGGGCGGGACGGACGGGGCGATGCAGCGGAGGGCGGGGGCCTTGGCCATCGCGGCGGCCAGTTGCGTGTAGCCCACGTAGCTGCCGCCCATCATCCCCACGGAGCCGTCGCACCAGGGCTGCTTCGCCAGCCACGCTATCGTGTCGAAGGCGTCGTCCAGGTCGGGGAAGAAGGGGCGGTGCTCGCCCTCGGAGGCGAAGCGGCCGCGGACGTCCTGGCACGCGAAGGCGTAACCGCCGGCGACCGCCATCCCTGCCGGGCCGAGGTTCTTGTGATAGGGCGTGCGCATGAGGATGACCGGGAAGCGCTGGCCTTCGGCCTTCGGGCAGGCGATGTCGGTGGCCAGCCGCGCCCCGTCGCGCATGGGCACCATCACACCCGTCTCCACCGCCGCGTGCTTCCGCAGGGCGTCGAGGAAGGGCTGGGCCTTCTCCGCCGCAAGGCAGGTGGCGGCGAGCAAGAGGAAAGCGGCGAGGGGCTTCTTCACTTCGGGCTTCTCCTGATTGTGGTTCGCCCCAATAAACACACTTCACTGCGGAAACGCAAGCTCGATCCGACTGATCCGACTGATCCGACTGATCCGACCGATCAAGCGAACAGGCGCACGGCGCCCCCCTTCCCCGCTTGACATCAGTGGCGTGTTCGGGCACCATGGGGCGGCCACAGGCGAGACGCCTGTGCCACCACCAGGGAACGAAGGAGGCAATCCGTGGGCGGAATGACGAAGGACGACGTGCTGGCCGCCGCCGAACGCGAGGGCGTGCGCTTCGTGCGGCTCTGGTTCACCGACATCCTGGGCTTCCTGAAGAGCTTCGCTATCTCGGTGGACGAGCTGCCGACGGCGCTCGACGAGGGGATGGGCTTCGACGGCTCCTCCATCGAGGGCATGGCGCGAATCGAGGAGAGCGACGTCATTGCCAAGCCGGACCCCGCCACGTTCGTCGTGCTGCCCTGGCACGACGACGAGCACGGGAAGGTAGCGCGGATGTTCTGCGACGTGCACGAGCCGACGGGCGAGCACCACGCGGCCGACCCGCGCTGGGCGCTCAAGCGCATGCTCGCAAAGGCCGAGAAGAAGGGCTACACCTTCTGCGTGGGGCCGGAGCTCGAGTACTTCTACTTCCGCAGCCCCGAGCGCCCCGAGCCGCTCGACAACGCGGGGTATTTCGACCTCACGCCGCAGGACGTGGCGAGCGGCCTGCGGCGCGAGACGATGGCCACCCTCGAGGGCCTCGGCATCCCGGTCGAATACAGCCACCACGAGGTCGCGCCCTCCCAGCAGGAGATAGACCTGCGCTACAGCGACGCGCTCACGATGGCGGACCGGGCGATGACCTACCGCTTCGTCGTCAAGGAGGTCGCCCTCAAGCACGGCATCCACGCCACGTTCATGCCCAAGCCCCTCTTCGGCGTCAACGGTTCGGGCATGCACACCCACCAGTCGCTCTTCAAGGGGGAGCGGAACGCCTTCTTCGATGCGAAGGACGCCTACCACCTGTCGGGCACGGCGAAGCACTACATCGCGGGGCTGCTGCGCCACGCCCGCGAGATCACCGCGGTGACGAGCCAGTGGGTGAACTCCTACAAGCGGCTGGTCCCCGGCTACGAGGCGCCCGTCTACATCTGCTGGGGGCAGAAGAACCGCTCGGCACTCGTCCGCGTGCCGCGCTACAAGCCGGGCAAGGAGAAGGCCACGCGCGCCGAGATGCGCAGCCCCGACCCCGCCTGCAACCCCTATCTGGCGTTCGCCGTGATGCTCGCCGCGGGGCTGGCGGGGGTGGAGGGCAGGTACGAGCTCCCGCCCCCCGTCGAGCGGGACGTCTATCACCTCGACGCCGCCGAGCGTCGGAAGCTGGACATCGGGGAGCTGCCCGGCAGCCTCTTCGAGGCCCTAGCGTGCGCCGAGGCCAGCGAGCTCGTCCGCGACGCCCTCGGCGACCACATCTACTGCTCGTTCATCCAGAACAAGAAGCTCGAGTGGGACCGCTACCGCACCCACGTGAGCCAGTTCGAGGTCGAGGCCTACCTGGGCGTGCTCTGACCGCTCCTTGCCTATCGTCCTCGTCCCTCGTCCTCGTCCCTCGTCCTCGATTCCTCTATCTCTCGGGACACGAGAAGGCGATTACGAGGACGAGGAGGAGGACGAGGACGATTCTCGGAGGGCGCGCTACATCGAGTTCAGGGCGGCGGCTGGTGCCACGCGGCTGGGCTCTTGGCGCCGGCCAGCTCCGCGGCGGTGAGGTGGAGGCGGGCGACGTAGGCGGGCCAGTCGTAGGCCAGCTCGCTCTGGCTCAGGAAGAACGGGCTGCCCCAGCCCATCCGCACGAGAAGCTCGTCCAGGAGCGCACGATAGGGCTTGCGGGCCTCCTCCGGGAGCTTGAGGTAGGCCCTGACGATGGCGGCCTTTATCTCCGCATCCTGGACCCCTTCGCGGAGCAGTTGGAAGCGGACGGTTGGGAGCGGGCCGTCGGGGCCGGGAACGGTAAGGGACTCAATGTGTGAGAAGAATGAGCTGCTCCGGGGAGAGGCGCGGCTGGCCCTGGCCTGCCAGAAGTCGAGTCCGATGCGGCCGATGCAGCCCCAGTTGGCGGTCATGGTGCGGAAGACGAGCGGCGGCGAGTACTCCTGGTGCTGCCAGCGGTCGGTGGGGAGCTCCAGGAAGTCGTAGGGCTTCGCCACCCTCTCCTCGAACTCGGCGAGGCGGAGCGAGGCGGCGCCGCGGGGCCACTCCATCATGCCCACCTCCATGCCGCCCGTGGCGACCATCCTGCCGTCCCGGGGGCCGGGGTCGCCGCTGAAGTGGGAGAGGAAGTCCCAGCGGGCGTAGGGCGCCCACTGCTTGACGAGCTCGGCGGTCTTCTGGCCGGGGCGAATGTCGCCGCCGAGGGCGAGCATGATGACCCGCTCGGGCCAGCCGCGCTTGACGACGAGCGCGCGGACGGCGTCGAGAAGCCCCTTCCAGAACTGCTCGCCGCCGTCGTCCCCTATCGCAGGCGCCTGGGTCTTTGAGGCCGCGCCGGTCTGAGGGTCGAAGACTTCGATGAGCGGGGGTGAGTACTTCACGTTCTCGCGGGTGGGGATTCGGCGGTTCTCGTAGGCGTCGGCGTGCTCCTTGGCGGACGACGCGCCCCAGATGTAGAGGCTGATGGCGCGCGGCGGGGCGCAGTGCTTCACGTAGGCGTCGAGGTACTTCCCCAATAGAGTGAGGTCGGGCGTCAGGCCCTGGGGCGTCTTCGTCCAGCGGATGATTGGCTGCCAGTTGAAGTGCACGCCGCTCTTGCCCGTGCCGCCAACGCCGGAGATGAGGATGGGCACGTGGACGACGTCGTTGCCCAGTTGCCCCATGAGCGCGAGGGTCTTCTCCATCAGCCTCAGGTGGGCCTCGGACCACATCTCCACCTTGTAGTGCGCCGCCAGGGTCTCGGGCGAGTGGGTGAGGCCGACCGATGACGAAAAGTCCCGGGCGTCGGGCAGCGTCAGCCCGGTCACGAGCACCTGCACCGGGACGCTGAACTTCTTTCCATTGGCTTCGAGGCTGAGGTCGGAGGCGTAGGCGCCCGGAGCCTGGTCCTTTGGCGCCTGGACTATCAGCCAGACGGGAACGGTCCTTGCACCCTCGGGCGGCTTCTCCATCAGGGCATCGCAATAGTGGACGCCTGGGTGCTGAGCCGCGAAGCGAACCTGGACGCCTGCCGCGGGCAGGAGCGCACCGCCCGGCCCTTTGAGCGGCCCAAGCGACGCCGCCACGCCACGCAGCCCATCGGGGTCGGAGACCACCGTTTGGCCGCTCCCGACCCCGTTGCGCGGCATCGTGAGCGTCACGCACTGAAGGTGGTCGAATGGATTGCCCTGCTGAACCCCCTTGACCGGCATCCCACGGCCCCAGTAGAGGGTCCAGAACCAGCTCCTGTGGATGAGCGAGTTCGGGGCGGGCGTGCCAGTCGCCTGGTCCACCGCGCTGGCGCTCCAGACGTGGGTGCCCTTGATCGCCTCGGCGTAGGGGATCACCCCTGCGCCGCTGGCGCTGGTGAGCCTGGCCTCCCTGAAGCCCACGTGGCTCCAGCCGCTCCGCTCGAACGGCCCTGCGGCGGGGGCGCGATGGAGGGCGATGGCCAGGACGTTTCGCCCCTTGACCAGGAGGCGCGAGGGAACGTCGAGCGTGACCGTTCGGATGCGCTTGTCGTAGCGGGCGAGCCATTTCGCCTCTGGCTGCGGCGGCCCGCCGCGCTTGGTCGAGGCGAGGACGGGCAGAGGCGTCTTGCCATCGTCTGTGGTGTAAGCCTCGATTGGGTAGTCTTCGGCGGGGGTCAGGGGCGCGATTTCGCCGTGCGGAATATGGCCCCGGCCGACCTCCTGGCCGTTCACGTAGGCCACGGCGCCCCCGAGGCAGACGATCGACAGCTTCAGGCCGCTCGCCTTTTCGGGGTCGGCAATACCGAAAAATGTCCGCAGGCAGACGATTGCCGGCCAGAGGCCACGCTCTGGGTTTGGCACCTCGGCTCCCCAGCCGCCGAGGAAATCGGCCAAGTCGCCCTGGTATCGCGGCCAGCGATGGTCGTCGAAATCCGCCTTCACCCACTCCCCTGCCGGCATGGGCGAGGTGCGGTACTTCGCGGGGTCCACCTTCGCCGGGTCGAACGCCGCTGCCCGCCCGTCCCGGCTTCGGCACCTCACCTCCCCCTTCTCCCTGTAGATTGGCTCGGCCGTGACCAGGAACACCCGCCACGGCGTCTGGGCGCCGACCACTTCCGCCTCGGCAGCCGCGCCACGGCGCGAAGCCAGGAACAACAAGCTGATGGCGAAGTGAACCTTGGCAGACCATTCTCTCACGCTAGCCCCCTTTGTTGCTGGCAAGCTCGACGCGCGAGGGCTGCTCCACGACGGCCTCGCGCTTGTGCGGCTTGGCGTCGGCGTCCTTCCATTCGAGTGTGGCCGGGCCGGGCTCGGGGAGGCCGATGGCGGCCGGAATGCCTTGCCTGACGATGTGCACCCCCACGCGGCGGCGGTCGCGCGATAGGGTGACTGTGACGGGGCCGGGCGTTCGGGGGGCGAGTGCGACGGTGAGGGTGAGGGCGTCGCGTTCGGCCCCCTTGCCGAAGAGCGCCCAGATGTCGCCCTGGGGCGTGACGGCGAAGAGGTCGGGCACGCCGTCGCAGTTGAGGTCGAGGGCGGTTCCCGTGGCCTGGCCGCCCTGGAGGGCTTCCGCCCCGTTGAGCTTCGGCTGGGGCGGGGCGGCGAGGGGGTCGAGGGGAGCGTCGGGCACGGCGCTGCCCGTGCCCGACAGTTCCAGCTCGCGTGCGAGGCCGAAGCAGGCGAAGCCGCGGTTGAAGAAGAGCAGCGGGTTGCGGTTGGGGTAGAAGAGTGCGACGCCCTGACGCCCGTCGCCGTTGATGTCGCAGGGCGCGGCGGCCAGGATTCGGGGCTGGTTGGCGTTGCCGTGGTAGGCCAGTTCGCCGGTCGCGTGGGTCGCGTTTTCCCAGCGCTCGTCTGGCGTGCGGGCGATGAGCGCCAGGCCGTCCTCACCGCACACGACGAGGTCGAGCCGGCCATCCGCATCGAAGTCACCGTAGACTACCGCGCAAGGGGCTTTGGGGAGGGGCAGAGCTACAGTTGTGGGCGTCTTGAAACGCCCCTGCCCCTCGCCGGGGTAGAGTGCCATGCCCTTGGCGTGAAGCTGAACGATGTCGGGGCGGCCATCGGCATCGAGGTCCGCGGCCACGCAGATGCCGGGCGGCCCGAGGCCAGGGGGGACCTCCTTTGCCACCACGCGAGCCGCGAAGCCGCGTCCATCGGAAACCAGGAGCACCGGCCCCTTCGACGTGCCCGCCACCAGGCCATGATCAATCGCGTCGAGCGAGAGGCATTCTGGGAGGTCCACGGCAAGCGGTCTCGCTGCGAAGGCGGCCTCGGGGACCTGCGCCGAGAGCCTGAGGCCCTTGCCATCCCAACTCGCCAGGTCAAGTCGGCCATCCCCGTCGAAGTCGCCCGGAGCCAGGCACTTGGAGGCAGTGGTGAGCTTGAGCTTGCCGGTGATGTCGGTAGGCCGCTCGTCCTTTGAGCCGGCCTTGAGGAGGCGGTCGCCGCTGTCGGAGAGAATGATCACGCACGGCCCGATGGCGCCGCCGAGGTCGAGCGCGAGGCAGCCGTTGGCCTTGCCCGCGAGCTTGCCCAGGTGCGCGTCGCTGCCCCACGTGATGTCGGAGCGGACGGGGAACCTGGCCCCCGGCTCCGCGAGGACGTAGCGCGTGGCCTCCGCGAGCTGGCGGGCGCTGCCCGCCCAGACCGCGAAGAGGTCCTGCTTGTCCTTGTCGAGGCACCACTTGCCCTTGCGCTCGGAGACGGCGAACCACTGGGTGTCAATCTGGATGGCCCCCGAGGGCGCGTCGTTGGCCTTCCCGTCGGCTGGCGAGAGGACCAGGAGGCCGGCGACGGACGGCTTTCCGCCGAGGGCGGCGGCGACTTCCTCCTCGGTCACCTCCGCGTCTTCGCTCAGTTCGAGCTTCAGCCCCTTCTGCGGCAGCGGCGCGCCCTTCAGCGTCTCGGCGACCTCTGCCGCGAGAGTCTTGTCCTTCGGGGCCGACACCTTGAGTAGTATGACGCGAGCGGACGTGCGCACGAGGTCGGCCGGCGTGAATCGCGGGTTGATCACCGCCGGGCCAAGCAGCACAAGCGCCGTGGCGAGACCGACGAAACCCATCCAGACAAGCCCTTCACACCGCAGCCCTTCCTGGCCTATTGTAGGCAAAAGGCCCGCGGGCGGCAAGCGGAGCAGAGTCCGGCCGATGGCCTTGGGGCTTCGGATCGTCCGCCGACGAGTGTTGAAAATCCCTGTGGCAACAGGTATGATATGCGCAGCGAATGAGAGGAGACCTCAATGAGCACGGCGACACGATACCGCTGGATCACGCGGCATCCTGGCATTGTGGGCGGAGAACCCATCATCCGCGGCACACGAGTGCCGGTCCGAGCCCTCATCGGGTGCTACAAGTTGGGAATGGACTTTGAGGAAATCCTCGAGGGCTATCTGCTGACTCCTGCGCAACTCCACGAGGCATTCGCATATTACTACGACCACCAAGAGGAGATCGAGGAACTGCTTCGCCCCATAGAACCGGAGGAGTTGGCGGCAAAGTACGGCTTTACGCTGACGCCCGAGGGCTTCTTCATCAAAGACAAAGGGGCTGCCCCTGAACAAGCGAGAGGTGCTGCGACTGGCGCTGGACGCCGACGTCCACGTCGCCGCAGCCAGAGCGCTGCGCCTGCGCGGGTTTGACGTCGTGAGCCTCCGGGAGGTGGGGCGGGAAGCCATGCCCGACGAGGCTCAGCTCGACTACGCCGCGGAGCAGGGACGTTGCCTCATCACCTTCAACACCGCTCACTTCACGGAACTCCAGGTCCGTTGGCTGGCGGAGGGGCAGCATCACGCGGGAATCGTCCTCAGCCCCCAGATTTCGCTGCGCGAGTTCTTCCGCCGCTGCTGCGCCCTCCTGAGACTCTACACGCCCGAGATGTTGCGCGACCAGCTCATCTGGCTCCCACGCGAGTAGTGGGCCCCGTCACAACCGCGAGATCAGGCAACTGTCGGAGGCAGCGCGAAGCGGGCCAGCGGGAGTTGAAGCTCGGCGCCGGAATGGGTATGATAGGAGATGAAAACGGCAGGAGATGCCCATGAGCACGGCAACACGCTACCGATGGATCACCCGGCGGAAGGACATACTCGGGGGCCAGCCGATCATCCGCGGCACGCGGCTGCCTGTGCGCGCGATCATCGCGTGCTACAAGCAGGGGATGGAGGCAGACGAGATCCTCGAGAGCTACCCTATCCCGCCGGCGGCGCTCCACGAGGCATTCGCCTACTACTACGACCACCAGGAAGAGATCGAGGAGCTGCTTCGACCGATAGACCCTGAGGAACTAGCGAAGGAGCTGGGAATGAGGCTGACGCCTGAAGGCTTCTTCGTTAAGGATGACAACCTTGTCGGCAAGTGAGCGGGGGACTCCGCGCCTGACGCTAGACGCTCACCACACACACGGCGGCCGGCCTAAGGGATCAACTCCTCTGGCTGCCCAGAGTGTAGGGTTGCTGCCCACCGTCAGGCGCATGGGAGAGTCAAGGCGAAGCAGGCGCCGTCGCGGACGGCGTCGTCGAGGCGGAGGTCGCCGCCCGTGTCGCGTGCGAGGCGGCGGCTGAGGGCGAGGCCCAGGCCGACGCCCGGGCGGCTGTGAGCGGCGTCGCGGGCCGACTTGGAGAAGGGCCGGAAGAGGTGATGGCGGGCGTCCTCGGAGAGGCCGGGGCCGTGGTCGCGGACGCGGAGCTGAAGCGACGGGCTGAAGCCCGCACTACGAACGAGGTCAAGGTGGATGCGCTTGTCGGGGGCGTCGGAGGCGTACTTGCAGGCGTTGTCCACGAGGTTGAGGAGGATTTGCTCGACGGCGGAGGGGTCAGCGCGGACGGCGATGCCTCCACTCCCCTCCCCCATCTCCACGGCGAGGGTCATGCCGGCCTGCTCGGCGCGGCGGGCAAGCCGCTCGCGCACGCGCTCGATGAGGCTGCTGAGGGGGACACTTGAGGCGCGGCCGCGGGCGCGGCCACGCTCGATCCGGGCGTAGGCCAGGACGTTCTCCACTAGATGGCTCAGCCGGTCGGCCTCCAGGCAGAGGGTCTTCACGTACTGCTGCCGCTTCGACTCGTCGGCCACCATCCCCTCCGCGAGCATCTCGCTGTAGAGTTGGAAGGTGGTGAGGGGCGTGCGGAGTTCGTGGGTGACGGCTGAGACGAATGCGGCCCGCCGCTCGCTGAGCGACACCGCGCCCAGGAGGAGAACCGCCACGGCCAGGCCCGCGACGAGGACGCACGCCCAGGCGATGACGAGCGAGAGCGAGATGGGCGAGAGGGGCGGCCTCGGCTCGGGCGGCAGCGGTCCGGGCAGGAGCCGCACGGGGAGCGATGCGAGCACCCGCGCGCGTGGGTCGGCGCTCTTGCCCCCGAGGGGCTCGAGGCGCCCCTCGGGCAACAGGTCGCGGATGTCGGCCAGCAACCACTTCTCGATTCCCGCCCAGTCAAGCCAGCAGCCCTGAAGGTATTCCGACATGCCCACGGGCACGCGGCGGGCCAGGACGAGCCGGTCGCCGAGCCACAGGGGGCGGTGCACGGCTTCGGTGGCAGGGTACACCCTCGCAGCCCGCAGGCTCACGTTCTCCGTCTGGCCCGCGGCCTGCTGGTACGTGCGGGTGCGGGCCTGGTACTCCTCGATGTTGCGCACCGTCTGCTGAGCCGGGGAGTTGGGCGGCGCGTGCTCCGGCTCCCCCACCTGCACCTGCTGGGCGTAGCGCGCGGGGTTGGGCCTCCTGGGCAGGGCGGCGAGGAGGGTCTTGCGGTCAAGCTGCCTCGCCAGCGCCGCCAGGCGAGCGGCAGAGGCGTCAACCTTCTCCGCCGTCGTATAGCCGGTCTCCGCCAGGTCGCGCATGTTCCCCGTGGGCACCTGCGGCGAGCTGAGGGCGCCGTCAGGATCGAACTGGAAGTGGAGGAGCACGTGCTCGGAGGTGGCCGTGAGGAGCGGCGAGGGGAGGAGCACCTCGTCGCGCTCAATCTCCGCGAACATCTTCGTGTAGGCGCGCTCGGCGGGGTAGAAGGCGTTGTAGGCGAAGTACGGGCGGGCGTTCTCCTGGGCGATCAGCGGGGCGAGGGCGGAGTCCATGCGCCAGAGCGCCAGGCGCACGTTCTCCTCAAGTGCCGCCTGCCGCCTGGCCTCGGCCTCCGCGCGGTCCAACTGGAGCGCCGTGAGGGTCACTGACCCCACCGCCGCGAGCAGCACGGCCAGCGCAAGCCCGAAGGCGATCCAGATGCGCCACTGCCGCTTCATGGTCTTATCGTCCTCGTCCTCGTCGCCGTCCTCGTCCTCGAAACCTCGGTGTTCGGTGTCAGGTGTTAGGTGTTGGGGTACTCGGAAGAGACCCCAGGATTCCTCTCACGGCTTGGGCGCCGGGGCATCCTCGATCTTGAGGGTGTACTGGGTCATGTGGAACACCGTTTGCCGTTCAGCTTGGGTCGTGCCGTCATCCGAGCCGATCATGCGCATGCGGAGAATGCCGGTGACAGTGACCTTCTTGCCGAGGAGCGACGGGTCCCACTTGCGCCGGTCGTCGAGCCAGACGACTGGCGGTTTGCCCTCGGGTGCTCCGACATACGCGCCCAGCTTGCCGTCGCGCGCGATGCCGGTGTACTCTATCTCCTTGCCCAACCCGTCAACACCCTGTGCAGCGCCATCGTCGGCCAGGCGCTGGGCATCAAGCTTCTTGCCCTCGAACTCGAAGGCCACGCCGTAGCAGGCGATGCCCTTCTCGATGAGCTTCAGAGGCCCCTTGTCGAGGGTCTCCTGCACCACAGCGTCGGGCAGGCCGGGGGCGAAGACGTTGGGCGCCGGGGGAACCTGGTGGGCCTTCTTGATGAGCCGCAGTTCCGTGACAGGCGTCCCGTCGGCGAGCCAGAAGACGCGAAGGGTGTAGGTTCCGCCCCCCATCCGCTGGCCGGGGTGGGGCGCGTGGTCGAAGACCCGGCCCGAGTTCCAGACGACGGCGTAGAGCCGCTCGGCGTCGGCGGCCACGCCCAGCAGGCGCCTCTGGAAGAACGAGATGCGCTCGGTTGGCACCTCCACGGTGCCCGTGGAGACCAGCTCCTTCATCTCGCCGTTCGAGGGCGTGGTGTAGAGGAGCATGGCGCCGGCCCACATGGGCGCGCGGAACCGAGCCTGGTCGTCGAAGAGCGGATAGGAAACGCCGTGGACGAGGTAGTCCTGGCCCTTGGCGATGAGGAGGGGCTTGGAGCGGGAGAGCCCATCGGCTGCTGGCTCGGCGGCTAGACAGGCCGAGGCGAGGGAGAGGATAGCCACGCCCCTACGGGGCGAAGAGGCGAGGACGAGGACGACGACGAGGACGAGGACGATTGGGCAGAGGGTCATCGGGGGGCCTCCGGGTGGGCAAAGAGGTAGCCCTTGCCTCGGATGGTGAGGATGACCTTTGGGTCGGCCGGGTCGTCGCGCAGCTTCTCGCGCAGGCGGGCGATGTGCATGTCGATCGTGCGGGTCTCGACGCCGGTGGGATTCATGCGCCAGACGCGCGCGAGGATTTCCTCGCGCGTGATGACGCGGCCCGGGCTGCACGCGAGGTAGCGGAGGAGCTCGACCTCGCGCTCAGATAGCTCGGTGCGGGCGCCGTCGTGGAACACCGCCTCGCGGCGGCCGAGGTCGGCCGTGCCGCCGGGAACGTCAACTCGCTGGACGTCGGTCGGCCGCTCGGGCGAACGGCGCAGGACGGCCTGGACGCGCGCGAGGAGCTCCTTGACGCTGAAGGGTTTTACGACGTAGTCGTCGGCGCCCAGGCGGAGCCCGGCCACGCGGTCGCTCTCCTCGCCTCGCGCGGTGAGGATGATGACGGGCAGGGTTGGCCGCGTCGCCCGCACCTCGCGCAGAATCTCCAGCCCGTCCCGCCCTGGCAGCACCAGGTCGAGGAGCACGAGGTCGCAGGCGCACTTGACCGCCATCTCCTGGCCCTTCAACCCGTCGGCGGCCTGAAGCGTGGTGTAGCCCTCGAACTCCAGGGCGTCCACGATCCCCCGCCGAATCGCCCCGTCGTCCTCGACAATCAGGATTCGCTGCCTGGACATGACTTCAGGAACTCCTGCGCCGCGTCGTGCAGGTCCGTAGTGCGGGCTTCAGCCCGTATCCTGAGCCGCCAATCCAAGAGACGGCCTGAAGGCCGCACTACGAACTTGGGCCTTCCGCAGCAGAAGCTACTTCTCCTCCTGAGGTATGGCCATGATGCTCTTGCGGACGGAGGCTCCCGCTTTTTCGTCAACCGTGTCGAGCAAGACGTCTTCCTTCGTCTCTACGATGCGCGCGCGCATGGCGGGCGCGACCGCCTCCGTGAGCGCCCGCTTGGCGTTCTCGCTCGGACGTGGCTTGTTCAGCCAGGCTGTCACCGCCTCAGCAGCAGGCGGGGTGAACTTCTTGTCCTTCTGGAGCTTGGCCACGGCCTCAGTGGCGCTCGCATCGAGGAGTTTCGGGTAGAGCTTTCTGAAGAGGACGTTGGAGCCGTAGACATCGGCGCTGTAGATCTGGCCGTTGATGGCGAAGGCACAGCCGATTGCATCGTCCTTTCCCTCGATGGCCTTCGAGAGCTTATCGGTGTATGCCTTCACCGCGGCCTTCAGCCTGGGGTCTTCGAGCGCAAGGTCCAGGCTGCTGGGCGAGGTGGCGTTCGTCACATCGGCCCCGACATTGGCAGAAAGGGCCTTCTGTGACTTCGCGACTTGTTGCCACACCTTGCCCTGGTCCTTGTCGAGCCGTGCCGCGACGCGCAGTTCGTTCGACGAAGCGTAGTTGAAGTTGGTGCCGAAAACCTTGGCCGCTTCGGCACCGCGCTGGCTCCAGCGGCTCTGCTCGACGCAGAACGAGGGCACCTTCATGTTACGGGCCTTCGGCGGAACCACGAGGTCAACGCCCAGCATGCGGTCCTGCTTGCCCCCGCTGACCATCTCTCCGCTCTGGATGAAGATGCTCTCCTTCTCCGAGAGGTTGTCCACCGTTAGCTCCCTCACTTGCTCGGTCTCGCGGACGACCAGGAGCTTCTTCGACAGCGCCTCGTCGAGGGTCAGGAACTCGGTGCCAGTGATGGTGTTCTTCCCCTGGATGATGAACACGGCCAGGTTCTCGTGCTGGAAGGGTCCTGAGGGCGTCGCATCGCTGGCGGAGGTGCTTGGAACCCCCTGTAGGGCCGCCGCACCGGTCTTCGTCTGCGAAGAGCTCGTCGGCTGCTCCGCGCATCCGGCGCCGATCAGCCCCAGCGCGACCATGCCCAGGAGCGCAACGACCGCCACACTTCGACCGTTCATGGCCCACCTCCTTTCCTCTTGCGGGCCTGCGCGTCACTCAAAAAGCCTTTCGCGCCTTCTCCATCTCCTCGAACTCCTGCTGTGCCGCGGGCATGGCGGCGTCGGCGGGCGTGGTGAAGGTGAGGGTGCGGGCGAGCTCGACCTTGTAGCCGTATTCGACGAGGCGTGCCTTCTCGCCCGATGCCTTCGCGGGCACCGCGATGTCCCAACGCAGGATGCCCTTGGGCTGTTCGAGGCGGAGGTAGAGCTTGTCGTCGCTCAGCTTGTCGGCCATTGTGTCGAGGGTCACGCGGATGTCCGCCTCGCGTTCGGGGTGCGGGATGCGGTCGAAGAGGCGCACCTTGGCCTCGGTGTCCTTGTAGTTCTCGATGGCGAGGCGGTACTTGAGGCTGATCTCGCGGTTGCCGCCCTGGATGCGCTCAGACTTGGGGAGGACTTCGCGGCGGGCGCGGAGCTGGGGGTCGGCCCCGAAGCCCATGACGAATGTCTCGCCGCGGGCGACCGTGGGGAGCTCGCCCCGGCCGACGAAGCGGCCGTCGAGGTAGGCGCTCACCGGGCCGCCCAGGAGCACCTCGGCCGCGTTGTTCGTCATCTCCGCCTCGCGGTAGACGAAGGCCGTCAGCACCGGCGTGGCCACGTGGTAGAACGCTGCGGCGAGCTCCATGTCCTGGATGCGGAGCATCTGCTGGTCGGGGCGGCTGGCGAGGCTGACGGGGTCTTTGAGGGGGTAGACGACGCTTGGGCCTTCGGCAGTGGCCGGCTCGCGGCGGATTTGGTCGAGCACCTCGCGCCCGGCGGCCAGCTCGGCCCACTGCCCCTCGTTGGCCGCGCGGTTCATCTCCCAGTTAGCCGCGTAGCCGGCGTCGCTTGCAAGGGCCTGTTGGCGTCCGGCAAACTCCCGAAGACGCTTCTGTGCGGCTTGGAACTTCGTGGCGACATCCTTCCCCTGCGGCGGCGCCTGGCCTTCGGCTGCCGCGAGGGTCACGCGGAACGGCGCGAGCCCAGGGCGGTTGGCTGCGATGGCGGGAGAGGCCGTCGAGAGGGTCAGCGTCACGCCCGCCCAATCCTCGCCGCTCAGTTGGTGGACGAGGGCGTTGTATTCCACGTTGATGGCCTTGCCATCCTTTGTGGAGCGGAAGTTGTAGGCGGGGGTCCAGCCGGCCTCGCTGACGACGTAGGAGAGCTTGAGCGCGCCCTTGGCGGCGTCGCGCTTGTCTAGAAAGACAAGGGCTTCGGAGACGGTGCGCGTGGCCCCTGCGGTGAGCTCGGTGCGCCGCCGCTGGAGGAGGGCAAGCTCCTTCGCCAGGTTGCGGGCCTCGGCGTCCAGCTTCAGCATGTCGTCGGCGATCCCGTCGCGCTGCTTGAAGGAGAACGTGGAGGTCTTCTCGAGTGCCTCGTAGTTGAGCACGCCCTTCGCGAGGTCGGCCTTGGCGGTGGCCGCTGTGAACTCGTCGAGCTTCGCCAGGTATGCGATGCGTTGGGTCAGCACCTCCTGC
Organism: Planctomycetota bacterium; assembly: GCA_016872875.1. The sequence continues at coordinate 21,903 of VGYW01000011.1, forward strand.
TTCTTCTTGGCCGCGGCGATGCGGTCGTTCACCGCCTCGATGTCCTGGTCAATCTTGCGGACCTCCTCGCGCGGCTCCTCGCCGACGGCTCGTTGGCGGAAGCGGACGGCCCGCACCTCGATGCCCGCGGGCGCCTCCGCGAACAGGCTGTCGGGCACCACCTGGTCGGGCAGGCCAGTCACCACCAGTTCCACGGCGCCCACGCCGCCCTCGACCGGCACGGAGCGTGTGATGAGCGCCTGGCTGCGGTAGAGCGTGACCGCCTCCACCTTGCCCTTCACGCCCGGCGGCTCGGCGGGCGGCGCCGCCGCCCAGGCCGCAACCGAGGCCACGGCCAAAAGCCACACCCATCTTCCACTTGTCATCTTCGGCCTCCTATGAGGTGATCGGAACTCTTACAGAATGCGCGCAATCGAGGCAAACGTCAAGTCCCGGACGGCGGATCCTGCGTGGGCGTGCCCCTCTTGACATCTGGAATCCGGGACTTGGAATCTGGGATGTCTGGAGGACAGCGCTGGCCCGTGATGACGCTGCGGCAGATGGCCAGGGCCGCCGCCGCCCAAGGGGTCGAGACCAGCGGGTCGTCCTCCTTCGCGTCCGTGTAGACGTTCCGCCAGGTGCCGTCGGGCCGCTGGCGGGCGAGGAGCTCCCCGGCGAGGGCGTTCGCCCACCTCAGGCCGCCCTTCTCGGTGAGTACCTCATCGGTGCCCAAAGCGAGGAGTGCGTGGGCCAGCGCCCAGCAGTAGTAGTAATACGTCGCGTTCCGCAGCGTCTCGCGGTCGGGGGCAAACGTGCCGGGGTTTTTGTCAACCGCGAAGTTCACTTCGAGCCATCGGCGAGCGGCGGCGACCCGCGGGTGGTCGAGCGGGAGTCCGCAACGGATGAGGGCGCGGAGGCCGTCGGCGGTCATGGAGCCGTAGGAGTGGAAGCGGAGGAAGCCCCACTTGTCTCTGCCCGCGATGCCGGCGCGGTTCTGCGCGGCGTCGCCGGGGGCGAAGAAGAAGCCGCCGTCGTCGTACATCGGGTCTATCTTCGCCGCGTTGTCGCTGAAGTTCTGGCAGCGCTTCACGAAGGCAAGCACCTTAGCGTAGATGGGGTCGTCGAGCGGCACCTTGAGGGAGCGGAGCGCGGCGATGCCGAAGATGGTGGCGACCATGTTCGACCGGAAGCCCGAAGGCTCGAAGAAGGGTCTCTGCCGCGGCCCCCCTTCTGGCTTCTTGGGGACGTCAATAGAGAAGCCCCAACTGCCGTACTCGGGGTCAATCGGCTGCCAGCCGTTGTTCTCGGCGAGCTGTCGCTCGCGCAGGTAGGCAAGCCAGGCGGCCCGCGCGCGGGCGTGCGGCTCGTCCTTCGTCGCCAGCACGACGACGCGGCTGGCCGAGCCCGCGGTGAGCACAGGGAAGTTCAGCCCGCGCGGGCCGGCCTCGATCTTGCCGTCCTTCGTGACCAGCCTCATCATGAAGCTGGCGCCCTTGTCGAAGGCGGGCATCACCCCTTGGCCACCCTGGGGCAGGAAGAAGAGGGCGCTCAGCACGTGCGGCGTCAGCTCCGGACCATCCTTGAAGCAGCCATAGGCTGCCGAGCGCCACGCCCCGTCGTCCGACTGCGTGCTCACGAGGAACCGCGCCGCGGCTGCGAGCGCCCCGTCAAGCCGGCCGACCAGTTCCGCTCTGGCCTCTGCCGCGCCCGGAGGCTCGCGCTTCTGCGGCTTCTCCTGCGAGCAGCCCGCGAGAGTGAGAAGGAACGCGAGAAGGCATGACACCTTGTTGTCTATCATTGCGCGCATCTCAGGCTTCCCCGTGAACGCCCGAGGGGCGTGACGCACTACAGCCCACGGCGACACATTGAGAGCCGTGGGGCATGGCGCAACGACACCCCGCCAGCCCCCGAAGGGGCCGACGGAGCACCCATCGGCGCGAGATCTCCCCTCGTTCCGGCTCCGTGTCCAGGTTGGCGCCAGCCGTGTATTGCGGCGCCTATTCCCAGACGTCGGCCTTCACCCCCGCGGCCAGGAACAGGAAACTGTTCAGCCAGTTCGGCTGGACGTTTTCTTCTTTCTGTACGCGGGCCAAGACTCCGAGCAGGAGTCTGTCGAACTCCGAGTGCTTGAGTTCCCGAAGAGCATAGAGCGCTTCCGTCACGTAGTGGAGATGCTTGAGGACATCCCTCTGGGCCAGCTCGATGAGGCCCGCAGTTGCCCTCGGCTTATCCCCAAGCCGGATGAGCGCCTTCGCGGCGCCCAAGGCCACATAGTCGTTCTGGCTCTTGAGGAACGGGTGGAGGGCGGTGGCGTCTTCCGCGCCGCCCAGCATGCCGACGATGGTGAGCGGCTCGTGCATCTCCGGGCGGTCCATCTTCGCAGGATCGAGCACTGCTATCGGTGGGCACCTCGGGTCAACATCCTCAAAAGGAGGGTCCGGTGCGATGTGCTTGCGCCCAAGACAGTAGTCAACCAGCGCTCTGCGCGGATTCTCCTTCGGCAAGTTCGGCAGAGGATGTCTGCCGCGTGAGTAGACTTTGGGATCGAACAGAGCCTTGTCAACGTCGAGGAACTGGCTCAAGTACCGCACGAGCGCCTGATTGGCGACGGCCCTGTTGCCATCCTTGGCAAGCACCTCGAGCACCCGCTTCGTCTCGTCATCCCTGCCACCCAGGTCGCCGAGCAAGCCGTACCGCACCTGCCAGCGCTTGCTGTGCAAGCGCTGCGTGAGGAACGCTATGCTCTTCCCTGCCTCGGCAGCACGGACCTGTCCAGAAGGCAGGGCATTACACACGTTGAGGACAAGGGCCAGGCCAAGACCCGCCAAGCGGTCCGAGCGCATGAGCCATCCCTTTCCGGAATCGAGAAAGAGCACTCGTGTGGTCATTGCTTCCGAATCTTCGCCGCCACGGGCACGGGCGCGCGGTCGGTCGTCAGCACGAGCACCGCCGCCGCCGTGCAGAAGGTGCGGCCCGTGATGCAGTGGTGCCCGGTCCACGACCCGTCGGCGTTCTGGATGCGGTTGAGGTTCTCGGTGATAGACTTGTCCCACTTCTCCCACTCGGGTCCGCCCTTGACGACGAGGCTCTCGCCGATGTTCATGTAGGAGAGGAACTCCTCGCCGCCGTTTGAGCCGAAGCCCTTGATGAACCGCTCGTCGTCGAGGTTCTTGACGAAGGCGGTCTTGGCCTCCTTGAGGGCCTTCTCGTTTTCGTCGAAGCGGCGGAGAACGTCCTGGGCCTGCTGGCGCTCGGGCTGCGTGGGGGCGTTCTTGGCCTTGTCCTCGTATTGCGCGCGGAGCGCAGCGTTGGTGTTGGCCGATTCCTGGATCGCAGAGAGGTTGGAGCCGCCGGAGTAGAGGGCAACGCCGGCATCGCCGCCGGCCTTGAACTTGCCCGATGCCTTGTCGTAGTTCCCCCTGGCATGCTCTTCGGCCCTCGCCCGGGATGTCTCACTGACGACGATGCCGGCCTGGGCCGCCTTGTTGAGGGCCCTGGCACCCATGTTCTGCGCAATCGTCGGCGCCCAGCCATCAGAGGCCCACGTCCCGTCGCTCTTCTGGTTCTTCTCGATCTTGTCCATCACCTTGTCGAGCGCGGCCAGCACGCGCTTGTTGGCCGCGGCGTCGCCCATCTTCCCCTTCACCTCGGCCAGCACCATCGCGCCCATGAAGGTGTCCACGTACTGCCCGAGCTTGGCCTGAACGCGTGTGCCGCGGGTCTTGGTGACGAAGAGCGACTGGGAGTCAGCCTCCTCGATTTCGGCGCAGATGTACTCGATGCCCTTGCGGACGTTGGCGGCGTGCGGGCCTTCGCTTGGCGTGCTCCCCGCGCGGATGAGCGCGAGGGTGCAGACCGCGGTATCCGCCACGCTCGGGGTGTCTTTCATCCCGATGTTCTGGCCCATCTGCTGCGACTCCTCGCCCTGGCCCCAGGCGCCGCTCTTGAGCTGCGACTTGGCGAGGAACTCGAGGCCCTTCTTGACGTTATCGCTGAGGGGCTTGGACTTCACGGCGGGCACCCAGGCCGATGGGGTCGTGGTCTCCCCCTTACCCGCCTTCTCGGCGCCCGGCTCGGCGAGGACGGCGTAAAGCCCCGCCCCGGCCATCGCCGCGGCCAGTGTAACAACAACCCACGCCTTGCGCCAGTTCATCATCGGCTCCTTTCTGCGCCCTTCGGCGCGTCCTCACCCCTTTAGACGCGCCGCAGGCGCGGGAGTTCACGGTCTCCAGTAGTAGTAGAAGTCGTACTCCAGCTCGACGGCCTTGCCCTTGGCGATGGTGAGGTCCCAGGACACCTGGCCGAAGCCGTTTGCGCGGAGCCAGTACCAGGGCCAGTTCCACCAGTACCACCAGGGGTATGGCTCGGCGCCAACGTCGGTCAGGCTGGCCTCAAGCGGGTTGCTCGCCGTAACCTTGCCGTCGTGCGACGCCTTGACGCCCGTGCCCATGAAGCTGCGGCGGACGACCACGTGAACGTCGCGGCCCTTGAAGTTGGTCACGGTCAGCTTTCCGTGGACGCTCACCTTGGTGTAGGCGTTGCCGTCAATCGTGATGGCGTTCGGCTGCCGTCCCGTCTCGCTCTCCTCCTTCTTGGTGTTCAGGTCGGTGGCGATTGTGACCGACACGTCCACCTTGTTCTTCACCGAGGTGTAGGTGAGGAGCTGCTGTCCGAGGGGGGTGGCGCCCTTGAAGATCGTGGCTGGGCCGGTGGTCCAGGGGGTTTCGCCGGTGTTGGTGAGGCGGAGCTGGTGCATGGCCCTTGCGCCGCCCAGGGCACGCATGAGCTGTTGCTGCTGGTTGCGGTCAATGTTCCGCCACATCTCCATCGGCGGCAGGCAGGGGACCTCCCAGACGTAGAGGTCCTCGTAGGGCACCGTGACGTCCAGGATGTCCACGGCGGCGCTCTCGCCCTTCTTGAGGCTCACGCCCTTGAGGGCGTAGAGGAAGAGGTCCTCCTGCTGGCCTTCGGCCGGGATGTCGGGGCCGCCGGCCCCGGGGCCAGCGGCAGGGGCCTCCATCACCTGGGCCGCCCGCTGGGACATGAGGGCGTTGCTGAGGAAGTCGAACTCGCCCCCGCGACCCGAAGGGGTCGGCGGCTGGAAGTACGAGCTGAGCCGAAGCCCCGCCTCGCGCAGCGCAAGCGGCGATAGCGTCTCCCTCATCACGAAGCTCGGCACGCCCACCACCAGCCGCACGTTGACATTCTCCATGTCCGCCAGCTCGTTGATGATGGTGCCGTTGAGCGATACCTTGGCCTTGCCGCCATCGAGGAGCTCGATGCGGTAGCTGGGAATCCAGCGGACGCCCTTCTGAAGGTAGACGACGCCGACCTCCTGCTTGCCGCTGGCCGCCTTCCCCTTGGCCGCGACGTGCAGGGCGATCTCCCGCACCTTCTTGGTGTCGGTGAACGTCGTCGCCGCGTCCTTGCCGCCCACCGTCACGCTGCGGATGCTGTCGCGCTGGATGAGCTTCATCCCCTCTTTCGTCTCAAGCATCACGAAGGAGCCCAGCGAGCGGACGGTCTCCTCGCGGGTTTCGGGGATATTGCTGGGGTTGATGTAGCGCCCCCAGCGGTCATAGGTGAGCGGGGTGGTGCGGGTCACGGGCGTCTCGCGCTCGGCCTCGTGCTCGATGATGCCGCGGAGGATGCCCGTGTGGGAGGCCGGCGGCGCATCCTTGAACTGCTCGACGATTGTCGCCTCCTTTCCCTTGTTCGCCTGGATCATCTGGTCGAGGCTCAGGCAAGGGATGGTCTCTTTGGCCTCGACAAAGCCGGCCTTCACGAAGTCCACCTTCGCGTCGGGGGCGGCCGTGAACGCCCAGAAGGTGCCGAGGACCGGCGCCGGCACCTCGCGCGTCCGGCACCAGCCGTCGGCCAGCTCCGCCTGGCCGCGGGCCATCACGAGCGCGTGGCCGTCCTTGAACACCGTCACGTCCGTGACCTTCATCGTGGCCAGCGGCGCCTCCGCCGCGCACGCCGCTCCCGAGAAGCAGATGACAACACCCAGCACAGCCCCCGTGTTCCTCATCGCGTCGTCCCCTTTGCTCTGTTGTCTCGCTGCCAAGCAGGACCTTGGCAACGAGAAGGAGAAGGAACAACCATTCTCCCTCTCCCTTGGGGAGAGGGTTGGGGTGAGGGTGCTTCGTCTGCTGTGCACACCGCAGAAGACACCCTCACCCGCCCGCCTTTGGCGGGCGACCTCTCCCCAGGGGAGAGGTCAGTGCTCGTCGTCCTCGAGTTCCCTTCCGGGAACGCCAACCCATTCTCGTTGCGAAGCTCCTGCTTCGCAACGCGGCCTCGCCAGCTCCGCTGGCACTTGGGAAGCAGGAGCTTCCACCATCCCGTTCCCAAGCAGGAGCTTGGGAACGAGAGAGCGGGTGGAGCGGGTCAATGCCGCACGTGGAAGGAATAGCGGCACGTGACCTCCTTCGTGGCCCCCGGCTCGATGGCCAGCTCCCAACGCACCGTGGAGTGGCCGCTGAGGGCGGGGTGGCTCGCCACGTTCCCCCAGTCGCCCGCCTGGTAGTCCGTGATTGACATCTTGCCATCGTCCGAGGCATCGATGGCGTTCCCGCCCATCTGGCAGGCGAGGTAGAGCGTGATCGCCTTCTTCTTGTAGTTCGTCACCCGCAGCGTGCCCTTCTTCGTGACCTTTGCGAAGTCCACGTTCTGAATGGTCACAGCCTTGACGATTCGCTCGGTCTCGGTCTCCTCGTAGGTGCCGCGGACGTCCACCGCCACGGTCATGGGCACCTGGCACCTTCCGCCCACGGAGGTGTAGGTGAGGAGTTCCTGGCCGATGGGCAGGTAGCCGTCCACCACGAGGGCCGCGCCGGTGGTCCAGGGCACGGCGGTCTTGTTGGCAAGCTCCACCTGGTGCCAGACCTCGTTCCGCAGGATTCGGATGGGCGAGGCGTGCTTGCCCGAGTCGGGCAGGCTCTCGGCGCCGGAGCGGGCGAGCTGCACGTCCCACGTGTGGATGCTGCGGCAGGGCACCTTGGCGGAGATGACTGGCACGGCGGCCCGCTCGCCCGCCCGCAGCGAGAGCTTGGGCACGTGGTAGACGAAGAGGTCCTGGGCCTGCTCGCCGGCCAGCTCTGCCGGGAGCGCGGGCACGGCCGGCCCCTCGCCCGGGGGCGGAGGCGGAGCCACCCGCTCGCCGCGAACCTCTCCCGCCCGCTGGGTGAAGAGGACGTTGGACATGGATTGGTCCATGATCTGCGGCGCCGCGCGCCGCAACGGGTCCGCGATGCCGCCCATGAAGGTCAGCGGCGAGGCCAGGTTGCGGAACCGAAAGCTCGGCACGCCCACCACGAGGTCCACCGGCACGCCCGCCAGGTCTTCGGCCTCGTTGAGCACCTCGGCCTGCATCGCCATGTCGGCCTCTTTCTCGCCCAGCGCGATGCGATAGGTGGGTATCCAGCGGATGCCCGGCCCCAGGAAGTTCAGCTCGACCTCCACCGCCCCCTCCGCCACCTTGGGGTCGAACTCCAGCACCAGCCGCTTCTCGGTCTCCTGCTTCCCCTGCTTGGCGATGATCTGCTGGCGCGAGACCATGCTGAGGAGCTTGCCCTTGGTGGGCACGACCCAGAACGAGCCGAGGATGGCGTTCTCGGGCAGCCCTTCGATGAAGGCGCGGCCCGCGCCGTCCACCTTGCCCGTGGCCTTCTTCACGAGCATGCAGAAGCCGTCCTTGAAGACCACGGCGCGAGCCAGCTTGGCGTCCAGCTTGGCCTCCCCCTCCTCACCTGCCCACCCGCAGGCCGCCCACGTACACACCGCCGCCGCCAACCCTGCAAGCTTACCCATGTCTCAGCCCCCTGAGTGTTCTTGCCCTCCCGAACGTTCCACAGGCCTCTGGCCTGTGGCAACAACAGAAACTACTTCGTAGCTGCGGTGACGAGGACGTTGCGGCCGTCCACCCGCAGCAACAGGTCGCCGGAGAGCGCCAGGACGCCCTGGCGGTCCTGGCTCACGAGCTGCTCGACAAGCTGCCAGTACTCTGGCGAGCCGAAGACGATTGTGCGGTCGGGCCTCAAGCCCTTCGCGGCGTCCGCGGCCGCCTGAGAGTCGATCCACTTCGTGCCGCGCTGGAAGAGCGCGCGGTCGCTCACCTGCTGCACCGCGGCCGTCGTCACGCGGTCCATGTTCGAGTCATAGTAGAGGTTGTTGTAGTTGAGCGTGTTTTGCGCTCGTTGCGCCTGGCGGTTGACCTCCTGGTTGATCGAGGCGATGCCGACGCGGGCGTGCATGGCGCGTCGTTCGAGGTTGTACTGCGCCTGCTGGTTGAGGGCGTCGCGGCGCGTCAGGTCGGTGCCCTCGCGGGCGAGGAAGGCGGTGTACTCGGTGAGGATGCCGAAGTCTGTTGAGAGGCGGACGATTTCGCCGACGAGCTCCTTGAGCTTCGCCTCGCTCGCCTCGGCGGAGAGGCCGGCCTTCTTGGCCACGGCGACGATGATTTCCTTCACCCTGGGGCTCTGCTTGTAGTAGATTCGATTCGGGCCGATGTCCGCGCCCAGCTCGCGCACGGCGTCAACCAGCACGGCGATCTTGCGGCTCGCCCACAGCCGCGGCACGAAGGCGTTCCGGGTCGTCGCCTTGTCCAGCTCGAACGTGAAGGGGAACGCCCGCCTCTTGCCCAGGTAGTTCCCGCTCACGGAGAATGTAATGGGCTGGCCGCCCATATACTGGCCGAGCACCACAAGCTGTTCGCCCTCGAAGAGGTCGGGCAGCTTGCCCGGAATGACGTCGAGGACCCGACCGGGGGCTGACGACTTGTCGGACCCTGCGACCTCCAGTTTCGTGTCGGCCAGCACGGGGCCGGCCAGCCGCTTGAATACGCCCGAAACCTTCACCTCCACGTTCTCGGTCGGCAGCACGTAGCTGGCCGTCCCTCGCGTCTCCAGAGCTATCCGCTCCAGCAGCGGGGTGTTCACGTCCGTGCCAACTCCGAAGGCGAACACGCGGCGGTTGTGGACGTTCGCCCGCAGCGTCGCGTCGCGTATCGCCACCTCCGCGGTCTGCCCCACCGTGGGCAAGCCGTCCGTGAGGAAGAGCACCATCGGCAGGAAGCCCTCGATGGGCCGCGGGCGGAGCGCCTCCACGAGTGCGTCGTGGAGGTTCGTCCCCCCGCGGGCATTCACGGCGGCGAGATACTCCCGCGCCTTCTTCACGCTCTCGCGGGTCCTCAGCACCGGCCGCTCGGCGAAGTAGCTCACCTGGTCGTTATAGACGATGATGTTGAACGCCTCGCCATCGTTCAGCCCGGCGAGGATTTGGCCCGCGGCCTCCCGCACCTGCTCTAGCTTCTCGCCGCCCATCGAGCCTGAGCGGTCGAAGACCATCGTCACCTCCCGCTTGATGGCCGGCGCATCCTTCTCAAGCCTTGCGGGCAGGCCGGCCAGGAGCAGGAAGTAGCCGCCGCCAACCTTCGGGTCGGGGTACGCGAAGAGCGTGGCCGACACCCCCTCCTGCTCGACGAGATATGAGAGGCGGAACGCGCCGGGGTCGGTCTGCGCCTCCTTGGCAATCGCCGCCTCCACCTCGCAACTGCCGATGCGCCTCACATCCAGCTTGTGGCTCGGTGAGTAGACCGTCGAGATGGGGGCCGACGACTTTATCCGCACCTTGACGTTCCAGGGGATCGTGTAGTAGACGCTCTCGGTGCGGGGGAGCACGTAGTCAACTCGGTTGCCCTCGGCGGTCACGAGGCCCTCATAGGTCAGCCGCACCTTCTGCGGGCTGCGAGCCTCCACGGGGAAGACGCTCGACCGCACGAGGCTCGTGCCCACGAACTCCAGCAACGCCGGGTCGCGCATCTTCGACACGATGCTCTGGTACGTGCGCCGCGCCTCGTCCCTCGCCAGCACCTCCGCCGTCGCCTCGCGTGCCGCCCCCTCGAACGTGAAGCCGCGCACCGCCACCCCCTCCGGCACGGGCACCAGCAGCTCGGCCTCCTGACGCTCCCCCGCGGGGTTCATCAGCGCGATGTCCAGACACGTCGTCGCCACCCGCTCCGCGATCACCACCTGTGCGCCCACCTCGGTGATATGGACAGGCTGCCGCGTCTCGGCGGAAAACACCCTCCGCTGCGGCACCACGAGGTTCGACGCCATCGGCCGCATGCTGTGGGGCGCCACTCCCCCCGCCTCCGCCGCCCCAGCGCACAGCAGCGCCACGGCAGCAACCCAACCGCTTCGTATCCTCTTGCGCGAAGTCATCTCTGGGTCCTCCTGTGGCGGGTCCCCGACCCACCCGCCGCGCGCTCATTCTACACCCACTTCCCCGCGATTGATCGTAAAGGATGTGTAACAAGCTTCTGTTGCGCAGCGGCGCCCACAGAGTTCGCCACGCGGGCTTCAGCCTTCTGCGAGCATGAATCAAGACTCGCGCCCCTCCGCCCTTCTCAGGGCAGGAGGGCTGGCCCGGTCCACCTGGCGCAAACGCCGAGCCATAAGCCTATGCTTGCCAAAGTGTTACGCCGAGGAGCCTTGGGCACCCCGGCAGGCTCAATCAAGACTCGCGCCCCCCGGGGGGCGCGAGTCTTGAACTGGGTCGTGGGCGCGGACGAAGGAAGCCACCGCTCCAACAGGCTTCGCGCCCTTTGACCGAGGCGACCCGCGGCTCGCGTGGCCAATAAGGGACAGGCGGGCCGCCCCTCCCCACACGGCGCGAGTGGGCTGCGATAGCCGATTTGCGCGGCGCGCACCCCTGTGTAGCCGCAACCGTCCCGGTTGCGGCCCTGCTCGTAGTGCGGGCTTCAGCCCGTTCCCCCCCACGGCCTGAAGCCCGCACTACGAACCTGGGGCCGGCTCGACCCTGATGATGTAGTGGAAGATCTCGTCGAGGAACGTCCCGCGCGCCGGCTCGTCAACCGCAATATCAATCAGGTTATATGTCTTCCGCACCTGCCCGTCGCTCTGAATCTGCCGATATGCTCGGACTGGCACGGACTTGGAAGGTTGGCGCCGGCCCAGCCCGCTCCGGCGGGCGGCAGAGGGTAGCCACGGGCGTAAGCCCGTGGGTCACAGCATCACCCCCGCCAAGCCCGCGCAGGGGGCGGCAGAAGCCCTGGTTCGCAAGCGTCCTATGATTTCTGCCGCGCCCCCTGCCGGGGCTGAGGTGGGCTTGCTCACCGCTTTCCACGGGCTTACGCCCGTGGCTATCCTCTGACGCCCTGCGGGCTGGCCCGCGCCCTTTAGCCAGTGACGTTCCGCTCTGTGCCTGCTCTCATGCAACCCGGCCATTCTTGCTCAGCAAGACGATGCTCTCTCGGACGGGCCGGCGGCCGAACTGGGCCATCTGCTGGGAGCTGTTGCCCTTGTAGCGCGTGACCCAGATTTCCTCGGTGGCGAGGCCGTGCTGCGCCGCAAGCTCCGAGAGCATGAGGTCGGTCGGCACGTGCTCGCCGGCGAACTGCGCGTTTGCAACCACGAGGGCTACGCGGCCGCCAGGCCGCAGGTAGGCCGCGAGACTGCGGATGACGAGGTTCATATCCTCGAAGTAGCCGCGAATCATGATCGGGATGCGGTCGTTGTTGAGATTGCGCCTGCCCAATGCCGACAGGATTTCGTCGAGGGCCGGGAGGCGGACGTCCTTGCCCTGGTGCTCGCGGGCCTCGATGTGGGACCTCAGGAGGCTGTGGCGAATCTGGCGCATGTCGTCGGGGTCCCTCACGCACAGCAGGCAGAGCTCCAGGGCGTAGGTGCGCGAGTAGTCGTAGCGGTTGAGGTAGGGCGGCGAGGTGATGGCGGCGGCGATGCGGCCGACGTACTTGCGCGGCAGGCACATCTCGCGCGCGTCGCCCTCCAGCATCGTGGCCTTTCCGGGGTGCCCCTTGAAGAGCACCCGCCGCTGCCGGGAGATGTCCACGATCATCGTCATCAACTGCTCGCGGAGCGCGTCGCGCACCGCGGGAATGGACCGCTCTACGAGTCGCAGGAACTGCCCGTCCTTCGACGTCCGGCTCACCCCCTCCAGGATGCTCAACAGGCCCAAGGTCAGGAAGCCGCGCACCGGCTCAGCGAACGTGTCTATCTCCTCTTTGAAGAAGAGGATGTCGTCCCTGGTGCGTGGGTCGTAGGCGAGGTCAATGATCTTGAGCTCGGGAAAGCGCGACCGGGGCGGCCTGACGGGACGCGACAACAGGTCGTCCACCGCGCGAACCAGGACGTCCAGGTTCGGCCAGTCCTGGAGCTTGATGTTGGCCACGTAGACGGCGATGGGCAGAATATCGAGCCCGACCGCCGTGCGGCCGTACTCCTTGCAGGCCAGGAGCGTGGTGCCGCAGCCGGCAAACGGGTCGAGCACGACGTCCGACCTGCCGACGCCCAGCCTGTCGAGCAGGCGGAAGACCAGCTCGCGCGAGAAGCCCTCCTTGTACTTGAACCAGTTGTAGACCGGGAGTTCCTTGTTCGGCACATAGGTGACGAGGCGGCGCAGGTCCAGGCGTTCGACGAGCGCCCCGGCGTAGGCATTGTCGAGCGCGGCCCGCTGCGTGGAATCCTCGGAAGGCGTTTCGGCAGCCGCCCGTCTTGGCTGCCTGATGAGAGCCTGTGGGCCGGCGCTCTCGGCCTCCGCGAGAGAGAGGAGATAGCCCTGGGCCGGGTCGAGCACGCGCGGCGCGTCGTCCCGCGCCCGCGCGTCGGTGGGCTCGTAGGGGGTCCCCCCGGGGGCGTTTGGCTTCGGACCAATCCGGCGCATCGAACGCTTCTCTCCAAGTGTCGTCCCTGGCGATTATATGGCCGCCGCGCTCCTCAGTCAACACAACCCCCGCGGCCGGGCACGATAGAGCGTCTGTATGCACCAGAGCGTGATCGGTCCGTATCCACGGAGCTTGGCTCGGCAGGGCCGGCGATAGCTCGGCCCAGACGGCCATTGAGCGTCTTCCGGAGTTGGCCAACTCCGGAGAAGCCGCCGGATGCATCCGGGCGCGCGCAGGCGTTTACGGACCTCGCGAGGTCCGTAGCACAAGGCGCAAGCGGGGCCGGCGCTAGCTCGGCCCAGACGGCTCTTGAGTGTCTTCCGGAGTTGGCCAACTCCGGAAAAGGCGCCGGAGGCACCCGGGCGCGCGCAGGCGTTTGCGGACCTCGCGGGGTCCGTAGCACGAGGCGCGGGCGGGGCCGGCGGTAGCTCGGCCCAGACGGCTCTTGAGTGTCTTCCGGAGCTGGCCAACTCCGGAAGAGTGGCCGGATGCACCCGGGCGCGCGCAGACGTTTGCGGACCTCGCGGGGTCCGTAGCACGAGGCGCGGGCGGGGCCGGCGGTAGCTCGACCCAGACGGCTCTTGAGTGTCTTCCTGAGTTGGCCAACTCCGGAAAAGGCGCCGGAGGCATCCGGGCGCGCGCAGGCGTTTACGGACCTCGCGATGTCCGTAGCACGAGGCGCGGGCGGGGCCGGCGGCGGCTCGGCCCAGGCGGCTCTTGAGTCTCTTCCGGAGTTGGCCAACTCCGGAAAAGGCGCCGGAGGCACCCGCGCGCGCAGGCTCTTACGAACCTCGCGGGGTCCGTAGCACGAGGCGCGGGCGGGGCCGGCGGCGGCTCGGCCCAGGCGGCTCTTGAGTGTCTTCCGGAGTTGGCCAACTCCGGTAAAGGCGCCGGAGGCACCCGCGCGCGCAGGCTCTTACGGACCTCGCGGGGTCCGTAGCACGAGGCGCGGGCGGGGCCGGCGGCGGCTGGGCCCAGACGGCTCTTGAGTGTCTTCCGGAGTTGGCCAACTCCGGATAAGCGGCCGGAGGCATCCGGGCGCGCGCAGCCTCTTACGGACCTCGCCGGCTCCGTAGCACGAGGCGCGGGCGGGGCCGGCGGCGGCTCGGCCCAGACGGCTCTTGAGTGTCTTGCGGAGTTGGCCAACTCCGGAAAAGCGGCCGGAGGCATACGGCAGCGCGCCGGCGCCTACGGAGCTCGCGAGGTCCGTAGCACGAGGCGCGGGCGGGGCCGGCGCTAGCTCGGCCGAGGCGGCTCTTGAGTGCCTTCCGGAGTTGGCCAACTCCGGAAAAGCGGCCGGAGACATACGGCAGCGCGCCGGCGCCTACGGACCTCGCGAGGTCCGTAGCACGAGGCGCGGGCGGGGCCGGCGAGGGCTCTTGAGTGTCTTCCGGAGTTGGCCAACTCCGGAAAAGTGGCCGGAGGCATCCGGGCGCGCGCAGGCGTTTGCTGACCTCGCGAGGTCCGTAGCACGAGACGCGGGCGGGGCCGGCGGCTCGGCCCAGACGGCTCTTGAGCGTCTTCCGGAGTTGGCCAACTCCGGAAAAGCGACCGGAGGCACCCGGGCGCGCGCAGGCTCTTACTGACCTCGCGATGTCCGTAAACGGAGGCGCAGGAGCGCCGACCAGAGGGCGTTTCGGAATCAGCCAAGTCCGGAACAGGCGCGGCGAGCGGCGAGGCGACCGCAGATGTACTTACGGGCATTCGAGGTCCGTCATCCGGGGGCGGTGGCGGCCACGGGCGGTTCCGGAGTTGGCCAACTCCGGGACCTACACTGCGGGGGACAAGGCGCCGGAGTGAGGGCTATCCTGGGCTGGAGGGCGATTGCGGGGACCGGGGACGGATGGGTATAATGAGTGGCGGTTGGGAAGAGCACGCCCAAGCTGAGCTTGGGCGTGGCACCCCTGGACTTGTCCGGTGAAGAGCGGGTGCCACGCCCAAACTCGTTTGGGCGTGGTGGACTCGCTCCGTCTGTGCTTGCCCTTTGGGCGGGGCTTCGGCCGCCTGGGAGAAGAGATGGCCGCCCCAACGGTTTCCACCGCTTGTCCCCACTGCTCGGCGCGGGTGCGCGCGCCGAGGGAGCTGGTTGGCCGGGCGGCGCGGTGCCCGAAGTGCGGCAAGAGTTTCGTGGTGGCTGCCCCGCCCGAGCCGAAGCCTGCCCCAGAGCCGAGCCAGGCACCGTCGGGCGAATTGAGGCTGCTCGATGAGGCCGCGGAGGAGGCCAAACGCGCCAGGCTCGCCCGTCCGACCGGCACGTTCCCCTGCCCTGCCTGCCACGCCCCGCTGCCGGAGGGGGCCGTGCTGTGCGTCAAGTGCGGCACAAGCGTCCAGTCAGGCCGCCGCCTCCTCACCAAGGCCCGCGTCCGCGTGGGCGATGAGGCGGAGGAGATCCGCTCCTGGGTCAGCGGCGTCAGCCTCATCCTCCCACTCGCAATCGTCCCATACCGCACCACCATCCCACAGAAGCGGTCCACCCTGGCAAACACGATCCTCGTCGTCGCCACCTGCCTCATCTCCTTCTATGCTTTGATCATCCTCGTAGGGAAGACTGAGCGCGGGCAGGAGGCGTTCCTTCGCAGGTACGGCCTGTGCCCTGGCGATGACTTCGCGGCACACCAGCTTGTCACGCACCTTTTCCTCCACGCGGGCCTCGCCCACCTCGTGGGCAACATGGTTTTCCTCTGGGTGTTCGGGGCGGCGGTGAGCTCGGTGCTCGGCTGGCAGTGGTATCCTGCCCTCTACCTCATCCTCGGCGCGCTCGCCGGCTACATCGGCCACGTCGCTCTCGGCTCCTACGAGTTCGACTTGCCCCTCATCGGCGCGTCGGGCGCCATCTGCGGCCTGACGGGACTCTACCTCGTGCTGTTCCCGCGCCACGACATCCACATGGCCGCCTGGTTCCGCCTGTTCTGGTGGACCGAGGTCCACATCAAGACCTTCCCCATGACCGGCATCTACGCCGTGCTGTTCTTCACCGCGTTCGACGTCGCCGCGCTGGCCCTCGGCTGGGCGGGCGCCGTCGCACACGGGGTCCACATCGCCGGCTTCCTCAGCGGGTTCCTCCTCGGCATCGCCTTCCTACTCACCGGCTTCGTCAAGAGCGAGGGCTACGACCTCCTCACCTGGCTCGTCGGCGACCGCTGGCGCTTCGCCCGCGACCGGATGTGAGGCCCCGAGAATGGTCCCCAGCAGCGGTATCGTGACTCGTCTCCGAAGCTCCGAATGGAGCGTACTATAGCAGCCCAGGGCGAAGCCCTGGGAAAGGCGGGCGGCCCGATTCAGCCCTGTAGGGGCGTACTGACCACCGCGGGTAGGACGTTGCGCCCGGACCACGTAGTACGCCCCTTCAGGGCTGGCCTTCCTATCGCCTCTGTTCCCAGGGCTTCGCCCTGGGCTGCTATAGTACGCCCCTGTCGGGGCTCCAGATTGCTTCACCGCGGTGGGGGCCCTGGCGGACCCTCCGCATTTGACGTTGGCGGGGTTTCCGCTACAATACTGCGGCACCGCACAGGGCGGCGCGGTAACCCCCATGGAAGGAGAAGGCATGCGCGGCAACCTGGTCAGGCTTCTCGTGGCGCTCGCCGGCGGGGCTCTCGTCCTCGTCGGCTGCATCGAGTCCAAGGCCACCCTCACCGTGAACCCCGACGGGAGCGGGACGCTTGAGCAGACCCTCTACATCAAGCAGCAGGAGGGCCAGGACGCCAAGGAGCTCACGGTCGAGAAAGTGAAGGAGAACTGCACGAAGGGTGCGGCCCAACTGGGCGAAGGCGTGACCCTGGCCTCCGTGGCCGCGGCCGAGCCGCGTCCGAAGTGGAATGGGTTCAAGATAACCTACAACGTCGCCGACATCTCGAAGCTCAAGGTGGGCTACCTGCCCCCGATGGGCGGCGGCAAGGCCGACCCCGACGAGCTGATGACCTTCCAGTTCAAGCCCGGCCAGCTCACCATCGTCCGCCCGCCCCTCAAGGTCGGCGAGGAGAAGGAAGGCGGCAAGGACGACGATGCGGCCGCAGCCGCCGCCTTCGAGGGCGCGAACATCGAGTTCCATCTCCGCGTCAAGGGCGCCATCACCACCACCAACGCCGAGCACGTGAACGCCGACAAGACGGGCCTCCTCCTCTTCCGCGAGGACCTCGGCGGCCTGCTTAAGGACAAGCAGGCCCTCGCCATTGCGAAGGCGATGGGCAAGATCAAGGACCCCGCCGAGCTCCGCGCCAAGCTCAAGGACGCCACCCTCGCCAAGTACGTCCAAATGCAGTCCGAGGACACGGTCACCATCGAGTTCAAGTGAGCCGTGCCCGGCTGACGCCATCGTTCTTCCGCAATCGTCCTCGTCCTCGTCCCTCGTCCTCGTCCTCGACACTTCTGCCCCAAAGCCAGGAGAACCGAGGACGAAGGACGAGGACGAGGGACGAGGACGATAGGAGGACGTGGAAGCAGGCAGGGGACAGGACGAGGAGGCAGGCGAAGGCCAGGATCAGGGCGATCCCCTGCGTCCGCACGATCTCATCCCGAAGCGGAGCGGCCGGGGCGGGGTCTGGCCTCGGCCATTCGGCCACGCGGAATGCGACCTGAGGGACACACCCCATGCACCGCCCGAGGCCGGCCGCTCGCTCCGCCGAGCGAACGCCCGCGGCGTATTCGGCGGCCACCTCGGCGGCTGAAGAGCGCTTCTCTTGGAGTCGGCCCCTGGCGGCTAGCAGCTCCGGGGCGACGCGCAGGCGAGCCTGTAGCTCGCTCACTTTCTGCCTGGCGTCCATCGCCCTGACCTTCGTCGTGGCGTCTATCGCGCCAGCCCCGCCTTGTGCCCACCACTCCGCCTCTGCCTTCGCTCCACAGAGCTCGGCCGCCAGCTCTGGAACGCTGTCGCACAGCCAGGGGTAGGTCTGATTGAACTCCCGGATCTCCTCGTCAATGACCACCAACGCAGTCCTGGCCTCGGCGAGCTTGTCGCGGTAGCACTTGAGGTCGGCTCGCGCCTTCGCCTCCCGCTCGCGCTCGTCCTCCCCGACGAACCTGCGGAGGAGCGCCCTCAAGTTCGCGGCATTCCGGGCGGGGTCCGGGCCGCGGCAGACGACCTCAAGGGTGTCATCCTCACGAGCCGCAGCGCGCACCAGGGCGTTCACTTCCTCATAGGCGGCCTCGACGTGGCTCCGGTCGTCCAGGTCTATCGGGCGGCCCAGGCTGATCTTCCCCTCGCGGAGGAGCTCGACCACGCTGCTCCAGGCGAGCACCCTGGTGGTGAACCCCCTGGCGGCCCACCAGACCCTTTCACCCCTCGTCTCGGAGCCGAGGGTGGCGAAGGACTCGTCATTGGGAACGAGGATGCCCCGGGCCTGGCAGGCCGCCTGCCCCGTCAGGCGGCGCGAGAGCCGCCAGGCGAGGACCGCGGCGCGGTCCGACACGACCACCGCCACCGAGCAGAGCGCGCCCG
Source organism: Planctomycetota bacterium (assembly GCA_016872875.1). Next base: position 40,022 of record VGYW01000011.1, read on the forward strand.
CCAGGCCGAGCGCGGCAACGCCCGAGCGCCACACTGCCGCGACCTCCTTGCTGGAAATGCTCAATCGCATCAACCAGTGGGTCGCATTACGGACGGGCTTTGCTGCGGAGGGCCATCGTACGAAGGAGGGCCGATGCCGTGATGAGCAGCGTTGCGCCGATGGTGAGGGCCGCGGTGGCGCTTTCGTTCGGGAGGTGGAACCTGCCGATCCAGGCGCTGAAGCTGGACGCCACGCTGCCCAGGACTATGACCGCCAGGACCCATCCGCTGCCGCGGAAGTGCTCCTCCAGGTAGGCCAGCGACAGGGTGTCGTTGACCTGGAAGCTGTCCCACATCGGGAACCCGAAGAAGAACTTGTTGCACATGAAGAGCACCACGGTGAGCGCGGCCGTGGGCGGGCTGGCTCCGAGGTAGCACATGAAGAAGTAGAAGAAAACCACCACTGAGCCCGACGCGATGACCTCGAGAATCTCGAACGCCACGGGGTCCGGGAAGGGCAGCAGGCCGGCAAGGTACGGCCCCAGGAGCCTGTAGCAGAAGGGGCTGGGGACGTTTCTGGCGAGCCCTGGGACCGCCTGGGCGATGGCGCGGTACTTCGGGAAGTCCATCCCGCGCCAGTGCTGGCTCGAAAGGTCGTCTATCTGCCCGTAGAAGAACACCTCGGCGCCAAAGGCGAGCGCGAGGACGAGGAGCGGGGCCGTGTGCCTTTTCATGTGAGCTCGGTTCAAGAACATCACCGTGGGTGCCTTCGGAATGTTGAATGATGAATGTTGAATGTTGAATGTTGAATGTCGAATGTCGAACTGCGAAGAACAGAGCGGGCTCTTGGCCTGGTTTGTCATTCAGCATTCAGCGTTCAACATTCAACATTCCCTCTGCCACATGCGCGCAACGCGCGCAGTCAGGAACGAATCCCCCATGCGCCACAACTGAGTGCTGTGCGCACCATGCGCTCGTAGTTTGCGAGCATGCGGGGGGTGCAGACCGGCGCGTAGGGCGAGGCGGTGGGGGCGACGATGAGGCCGGTCGGGCCGGCATCCCGGACGAGCTGCCGCACCTGCCGCTCGATCTCGCCGGATGACAGCGTGAAGAGGTCGCCCACCTGGATGTTCCCCTCGATGCACACCTTGCCTGCGAGCGCGGCCTTGGCCTCGGCGGCGGTCACGTTGCCCATCGGCGGGGCCTCGACGGGGTGGAGCGCGTTCGCGCCGGCCTCCACGAAGCCCGCCAGCAGGCCCTTGAGCGAGCCGTGGCAGTGGACGTGTACCAGCCCCTCCGCCTCGTGGATGCGCGAGAAGAGGCGCCCGTCGTACGCCACGTTGAACTCCCAGAAGTCGTTCGGCCCGTGGAGCGGCGGGGCGATGTACTCCTGCCCCGAGACGCCGAAGTAGGGGCCGACGTCGCGCGCGAGGAGCCAGTCAATCACCCGCAGGGCGCGCTGCGTAGTGTGTTCGAGGAGCTCGTGGATGAGGCCGCGGTCCTCGATGCTCAGGAGCGCGAACGCCTCGGAGCCGAAGAGGTCGGCCACGTGGCCGCCGGGGTTCATGTCGTGGAGGTGGGCCTCCACGATTCCGCGCTCGGCGGCCTGGTCGCGGAGGGCGAAGAAGCTGGCGGCGTCGCCGCTCGGCTCGGGCTCGGGCAGCGACATCCATTTCAGCGCGTCGTCGCGGCCGGCCAGCCAGTGCTTGCGGGTCATGCCCGGCTGGCCCTTGCGGCCGGCGAGGTGCTGGTGGACCAGTTCGCCGCGTGGCGTGGGCATCAGGGTGGTCACGAGGTCGAAATCGTCGTCGTAGCGCTCCACGCGGCGGGCCGTGGGCGGCGGGGGGAAGGCCTGCGCCGTGCTCCACGCCCACTTGAGGTCGCAGGTCTCGCACACCAGCTTGCGGAGCGGCGCGTAGGAGTCGTGCGGCGGCCTGGCGTCCGACACGCCGCGCACGAAGACCGGCACGCGGTCCGTCGGCAGGCAGCGGTAGGCGGCGTCGAGGCGTTCGCGGGAGGTCATGGGCTTCTTCCTTGCAGGGAACTCTATCATGGAGCCGGCGAGCGGTCAACAGGGGAATCCAGATCTGCCCCCTCTCCCGGGTCCAATAACGCACTTGTACGCACCAGCGCACCACACGGTCGCTCGCCCCTTTGGGACGAGCCCCCTGGTGGCGGCGTTGCGGACCCCCGCGGGCCCGTCCAAGCCCGTCATTGCACCTCTACACCAGGGTGCGTGTAATCTCCTACGGTGCTGAGGTGAGGGGGTGGGCATCCCAGAAGCGGTCCCAGGAGCCGTCGGTGGAAGCGAGGTGAGCAACGACCTGGAGGGTTTGCTCGGCACCTGGGAGGCTCCAGAACTTTTCGGTCCCCTTGACTCGCTTGCCGAGTTGTTTGACGGTGCTCTCGATGATGCTGGAGCCGGTGGGCCAGCCGTGCTGGCGGAAGATGGGGTATTGGAGTCCGGCTCGATTGGTGCGGAAGTAGGCGAGGTCGGTGGCAAGGATGC
>VGYW01000012.1 GCA_016872875.1 Planctomycetota bacterium
CTTTGCCGCTGGGGGTCTCCAGCGATGCCTTGCCGAAGTAGTAGGCGATGTCGGACCCGCAGATGCCGCACGCCTTCACCCGCACCAGCACCTCGTCCGCCGCGATCTCCGGGATCGGCACGTCCTCGAGCGTCATCTTCAGCGGCTCGTAGAACACCTGGGCCTTCATCGTGGCAGCCTTCTTCTTTGCCATTGGCATCTCCTTCCTCTTGTGTTCGTAGTGCGGCCTTCAGGCCGTTACGGGCTGAAGCCCGCGCCACGAACTGGGGTCACTTGGCGTACTTGGCGGCATAGGGCTTCAGGAAGTTCCGTGCGGCCTCCGTGACCTCCCAGGCCCCCGGCCAGAAGCACAGGTCAATCACCCACCAGTCGCTCGTGTAGCCGGCGGCGATGATAGCGGGGATCACAGCGTCGAAGTCGATCACCCCCTCGCCGACGGGGCGATGGGTGCTCGTCTCGTCCCCGTGCAGCGTGTTGTCGGAGTCGATCAGGTGGATGTGGTTTATCTTGCCCTTGAGGAGTCCGGCGAGCTCGACCTCGCCGCCGGCGAGGGTCTCGACCGGCTCGGGCTGGCGCGCGCCGACGACTGAGACCATGTGCGCGTGGCAGGCGTCGTAGAGGATGCCGAAGTTCGGGTGGTCAACCTCCTCGGCCATGCGGACGATGTCGGAGGGCTTGTTGAAGGCGAAGCCGGGCTCGAACTCCCAGGTGACTTTCACCTTCGCGGGCGCGGCGATGTCGGCGCACATGTGCCACACGTCGGCGCAGCGCAGCAGCGCGTCCTCGCGCTCCGCGCCGGCGGGGCCGGGCGGCGGGGCCACGGTGTCAACTCGGATGCACGGGATGCCGATCGCCTTGCAGAAGTCGAGGTTCTTGCGGAACGTGGCGATGTAGGCGTCGCGCGTCTCCCAGGGCGCGAGCTTGTCGGACCAGAAGTCGGCGGCGATGGCGGAGACGCCCAGGCCGTTGTCGGCCAGGAGCTTCTTCAGTTGGGCCTGCTTCGCGGGCGTCGCGTAGTCGTCGGGGTGGGCGTGGGGGCGGAAGCCGCCCAGCTCGATGCCGTCGAAGCCCAGCTCGCCCAGCTTCGCGCACACCGTCGGCAGGTCTATCGGGTCCTTTGCATAGGGGCCGAAGGTGTAGGCCCAGCTCCCAATCGAGAACTTCACCGGCATGGGGTGCTCCTTTAGCCAAGGCTTCCGGGGAGCCACGACGCGCGGGCGAGTATAATAGGCCGCGCGATAATTGTCAAGCGGGGTAAGCCACTTCTTCTCGTGCTCGTCGTCGTCCTCGTCGTCGTCGTCGAATCTCTTGGCTCCTTCCCCCAGGCATTCGACGACGAGGACGACGACGACAACGACGACGATTGAAGAGGCCCGGAAACCGCGGTTGCGCCCCGGCCTCCCGGCCCGCTATACTGCCCACACCTTTCTCATGGAGTATGAGACGATGGGTAGGCCATGCACTTGGGCTCTCTTCCTCGCGTTCGGCTTCGCTCCCTCAGCCTGGGCTCACTGGCTCGACGACCCGCGCTACCCCGACTGGGCGCAGCGGGGGCGGATCATCTACCTCGACGCCACGCGGGCGACCGAGGAGCACCTGGCGCTCGTCGAGCGGCTGAAGGCCCAGGGCGCTACCCCCTTCATCCACGCCTTCACCCCCCATTGGCCCGACGACGCGGCGGTGGTCGCCCGCCTCGGCAGGGCAGGCATCCCGGCCGACGTGCGAGTCGAGGGCAGCCTGTTCTTCGAGGATGACCACATAGACCGCTTCGCCTTCATCCACGGCCGCTTCCTCCCCGGCGGCTGGTGGTACAACCACGCCTGGCGGACCAACTACGACTGGTGGCGCCTCTTCCCCGAATCCGTCCGCGCCACCACCCGCCGCCGCAACGGCGACGAGAAGCTCGGCTACGCGGGCCACCACGTCACCGTCCGCCGCGAGGGCAGCCCCCTCGCCCCCGAGCACCGCAGCGCCCGCGCCAAGCAGATCGCCTGGCTGCTGGCCGGCGTTGACCCCCTGCCCGACGTGCCGATGCGGCCCTACGAGAACCAGCACGCCAAGGACCCCAAGGCGCCCTACACGATGCCCGGCCACTACTCGGGCCTCTGGTACGATAACCCCGGGAGTGCGCCGAGCTACGACGTGGCGAGCCGCGCCGCCTGGGAGAAGCACTTCAAGGAGAAGTTCGGGGTCGAAATCCCCGATCCCGCCGGCCATCCCGACCCCGCCGTGCGGCGCGAGTGGGCGCGCTTCTGGGCCGACGCCTGGGCCGACTACTATCTGTGGCGAAAGGCATACCAGAACGAGCTGCTGGCCAAGCGCGGCAAGCCCTTCTGCCACACGGCAGGCAACTTCAGCTTCATCAGCCAGCCCCACGGCACGGCCGAGTTCTGGTTCGCCAAGCGCGGCTGCGTGGACATGTTCGGCCCAAGCGAATACGTGCCCGAGTGGTGCCGCGGCCGCTTCCACTTCCTCATCAAGGCCGCCATGGCCGCCAGCCACGGGCGGCCGGCGGGGAAGTTCTACCCGAACGACATGCAGATCGCCGAGAGCCTGGCCCTCTGCGGCACGAACACCTATCGCCCCGAACAGGCGGAGTTCCTGGCCGCGAACGCGGACCTCTGGGGCAACGCGCAGCCCGGCGGCCGCACCGCGCTCCTCTTCCACGTCGAGCAGAGCCTCCTCGAATCCCACCTGGCCGACTCCCAGGCCCTCGCGGACCAGTTCACCGACCTCGGCCTCGCCTACGAGGTGGTAACAGAGGACGACCTGGGCGCGGAGATGGCCAAGCAGTTCCCGCTCCTCGTCATCTCGCAAACGGATATCACCGAGGACCAGGCGGCGAAGCTCGGCGGGTATCTCGAGGCGGGCGGCCGCCTGCTCCTCCTTGGCGACTGCCTCATCGAAGGGCCACGCACCTATGACCTCAACGCCCCGCCGGCCTGGGCGCCTCGCCGCACCGTCGCCTCTGCCCTCACCGACAAGGGGCAGGGCCACCGCCTGCTCGACGTGCGCTCCCCCTTCCCGTCGCATCTTCTGCTGAACGCCATCCAGATGCTCGGCGGCGCAAGCTTCTCGCTCTTCTCGGGCGACCCCGATCATCTCGACATCCTCATCAACGTCCTGCGCCAGCCCAAGGGCGACCTGACCCTCGTCAGCCTGGTCAACTACTCGGGCGAAATGAAGAGGGATGTTGCCTTCCTTGTCCCACCCGAAGTCATGGGCCGGCACGCCGGCTGGCTCAGCCGCGACGGCGGCGGCGGGATGCTGGCCATCCGGGATGGCCGTATCGTCGTGCCCGAGCTTCGATACGGCTGCACCGTCGTCCTGGGCAGAGACCGCGCCGCCGTCGAGCGCATCGTCCAGCGGAACGTGGAGAAGTTCCCCCGCGCGCCGCTGCCGCCCGACTTCAAGTGGGCGAGCGCCATGCGGTACGGCGCCTGGCACGGGCGGCAGATTCCGCCCGACAAGGTGCCCGAGGACCAGAGCCTTTGCCGCCACCGCGTGGGCGCGACCGACCGTGGCGGCTACCTGTTCCTCGATGCCCTGGCCCCCAAGGCCGCAAAGGTCGGCGAGGCCGCGAAGCTCGAGTTCCGCGTCATCGAGACCCGCTACGATCACATCGAGTACTGGCAGGTCATCCTCGAGGATACGGCGACGGGCGAGCGGACGGCTGTGCCCATCCCCCTCCCCGCCGACAACCCGCACGGCGAGGGGGCCAAGCTGGCCGGCACGACCCTGTCGGCCACTTGGACGCCCAAGAAGCCCGGCGCCTTCCAGGCATACCTCGCCTACCGCGTCACCCGCATCCACCACGACGGCGAGCCGTTCCTGGGGCCGGAGAGCGTCGCCGCCGGCTACAGCGGCTCCACCCCCGCCAACCTCTTCCTCAAGAGCCAACCCCTCCCCAAGCGCCCGTGCGAGGACAGGCTGAGGGGGGTGTCAGTGAGGGTCTCTCCCTGAATCGTCCTCGTCCTCGTCGTCGTCCTCGTCCTCGAATCTCTTTCCTCCTCCTTCCTCCAGATTCGACGACGAGGACGACGACGACAACGACGACGATCGGAACCCCTTGAAATCGCCTCCGTATGGGAGTATATTATTGAGGACAGGTCAGCCGCTTCGGCACGGGGGACAGGGCATGAGCACTCAGGATATGGCTCTTGGCACAACCACCCAACGCCTTCTCCGCCAGGTGGCGCTGCGGCAGGGGCTCGCCTCGCTAGGGCGGCGCTGTCACCTCTTCGCTCTCGCTCTCGCTGCCTTGTACTGCGTCCTCCTTCTCGTCTCGCGCCTCCTCGGGCTTATCCCCAACTGGTTCGACCCGCTGTCGCTCGCCGCCGTGCCCGCCGCGGCGCTCGCCCTCGGGCTGATTCTCCACCGGCGTCCCACGGCGGCCGAGGCTGCCCGCCGGGCCGACGCCGCGGCCGGCACCAACGACCTCTTCCTCACAAGCTCCCTTCTGGCGGGCGCACCGGGGGAGTTCAAGCCCATCGTCCTCGCCCAGGCCGAGGAGCGGGCGGCCAAGCTCGCCCCAAGCCGAGTCGTCCCCTTCCGATGGGAGGACAAGACGGCCCACGTGGCCGCCGCGCTCATCGTCCTCTTCGTGGGCGCGCGATTTCTCCCGCAGTTCGACCCCTTCGGCCACGAGCAGCAGCGTCAGGAAGAGGCCCAGCGCCGCCGACAGCTCGCCGAGACCCAGAAGGCCACCGAGCTCCGCATGGCGCTCCTTCAGAAGGCCAACCCCGAGGCCAAGACCTCCGAGGAGGCACGGGCCGCCATCGAGGAGCTCAAGCAGGCATTCAACGCGATGAAGCCGAAGGACAAGCAGGGCAACCTCCGTCGCCTCGCCGACGCCCAGAAAGACCTCAGCGAGCTATGGAAGAAGCGAAGCGAGGACCGCCTCAAGGACGCCCAAGGCCAGGGCATGGACTCCCAGCGCCTCGGCGCCGGCCAGAGCCAGAAGGCCGAACAGCTCAAGCGCCAGCTCCAGCGCGGCGACCCCTCCGGCCTCAAGAAGGAACTCGCCGACATGCAGGAGAAGGCCAACCGCATGGCCCAGACCGGCGACCCCACCGAACGCCAGAAGCTCGGCGAGGAACTCCGACAGCAGCTCAAGGGCCTCTCCGACTTCCTCGGCGAGAACGCCTCGTCCAAGAGCCTTCAGGAGGCCATTGACCGCGCCCTCGAACAGCTCGCCCTCGGCGAGTGCAACAAGGAGCTCTCCAAGGAGGCCATGAAGGCCCTCCAGGAGTCCCTCAAGCTCGCAGGCATGGAGTCCGAGGCCCTGGGCCAGGCGATGCGCGACATGCAGGCACTCGAAAAGGGCCTCTCCGCCGCTCAACTCGCCAAGATGCTCAGCCAGCTCAAGGACCTCGATGGCGCGGGCACCCAGGACCTCAAGGACATTGCGGACTACGAGGAGTTCTACAAGAAGATGCTCGCCGCCGCGGGCTCCTGCCCCAAGCACGGCCCGGGCTGCCAGGGCGAAGGGGAGGGGTGAAAGGGCGAAGGCACCGGCCCCGGGATGGGCGGACCAGGCCAGGGCGAAGGCGGAAAGGCCCCCGAGAAGCCCGAAGCCAAATCGGACTTCAAGACCGAGCGTTCCCGCTCCGCGCACACCGCGGGGAAGATCCTCCTCCAGTGGAAAGTGAAGGAAATGGGGGAGACCGGCACCGTCAAGGAGAACTACCAGGCCCAGATTCAGGCAGTCAAGCAAGGCGTCAGCGAAGCCATCCTTCAGGAGCAAGTCCCCCCTGGCTATCACGAGACCATCAAGCGATACTTCGACTCCCTGAAGGAGACCCGTGATGAGCCAGCCCCGCCCAAGAAGCCATAGGCTCTTCTCTTACTCGTCCTCGTCCCTCGTCCTCGTCCCTCGTCCTCGATTCTCTTGCCTTTGTTCTCGTTCCCACGCTCCGCGTGGGAACGCCCTGTCCCGGACGCTCCGCGTCCTCTTCCCCCGACGCGGAGCGTCGCCCCTCCCGCGCTCCCACGCGGAGCGTGGGAGCGAGATCAAGAGTCGAGGACGAGGGACGAGGACGATTGAAGAGCGGCGATGGCTCCCCCTGAAGGGTGGGCCATTCTTCCGCAATCAGAAATCAGAAATCAGAAATCAGAGATTCCTCCTGCTCCCCCTCGCGGCCCTCGCCGCCATCCTCGCGGCCTACTTCCTTTTCTGGCGCCGCGGCGGCGACCCGCTCGTGGTCTACTGCGCCCACGACGCCGTCTACTCCGAAAAAATCCTCCGCGACTTCGAGCGCGAGACAGGCATCCCCGTCACGCCGGTCTTCGACACCGAGGCCACGAAGTCCCTCGGCCTCATCGAGCGCCTCATCCGCGAGAAGGACGCCCCCCGCTGCGACGTCTTCTGGAACAACGAGCTCCTGGGCACCCTGGACCTCAAGGAGCGCGGGCTGCTCGTGCCCTACCACGGTCCGGGCGCCGCGCGCATCCCCCTGGCTTTCAAGGACCGCGATGGCTGTTGGACAGGCTTCGCCGCACGCATGCGCGTCTGGATCGTCAACACGAAGAAGCTGGCGGCGACGGACCGCGCGGTCGCCAAGGCCCTTCAAGGCGACCTCAAGCGCGTGGCCATCGCCAAGCCCATCTTCGGAACCACCCTCACACATTACAGCGTGCTGTGGCAACACTGGGGACCCGAGAAGCTGAAAGCTTGGCACAAGGACTGGCGCCAGCGCGGCGTCGTGGAGGCGCGCGGCAACGCCCACGTGAAAGACCTCGTGGCCGAGGGCGTCTGCGACCTCGGCCTCACCGACACCGACGACTTCTTCGTGGCCTGGGACGCGAGCAAGCCTGTGGACATGCTCCCCTTCACGCTCGACGGCGGCCAGACCATCTGCATCCCGAACACCGTGGCCATCATCAAGGGCACGCGCCGCCTCGAGCGGGCGCAGAAGCTGGTGGACTACCTCCTCTCCGCCCGCACCGAGGAGGCGCTGGCGATGTCGAGCGCCCGACAGGTGCCCCTCGGCTACAGCGACGACCAGTGGCCCATCAGCCACCCCCGGGTCAACGACACCCAGAGCGGGCAGGTGCTCGGCCTGGCGCCCCACGTGCCGCTCGCCTACCCCCTCGGCTCGCTCGGCCCCGCCCGCGCCGCGTGCCTCGCGTGGCTGAGGACGGAGTACGAACGGTAGGGGATGTGGCTGGCGAATCGTCGTCGTTGTCGTCGTCGTCCTCGTCGTCGAACGCTGGGGACGGAAAGAGGCAAGAGGTTCGACGACGACGACGAGGACGACGACGAGCACGAGAAGAGGGGAATGCCTGGTGACTTGAGGCGGTGCTGCCAATGAGCTTGACCCTCGATTACCTCTGGGCTTTCCTGCGTGCCCTCGGCATCGCGGCCGCGGCGGTGCTGGCCGCCGCCGCTGTCCAGCGCGCCATCGCCTCATGCCCGCGGCGGACCGCGCGCCTCATGTGGCTCGCTCACATCATCCCCTTCCTCACGCCCGTGCTCCTCGTGGGCTATGCCTGGTCGCGCCTCGCGCTGTCCCTCGTCCACCACCCGGCCTGGAACCAGGCTCTCTACACGCTCCTCGTATGGCTGAGGCTCACGCCCGTGGCCACCATCGCCATTCACTTCGCGCCATCCGCAATCTCCCCCGAAGCCCTCTGGTGCCACAAACTGCTCCGCCAACGGCACTCGGCAGTCGGCACTCGGCGCTCCGCAGTTGTATTCTGGCTGCGCGGCCGGGGCCGCGCCTTTGCCATCTCCTTTCTGGTTGTCCTTCTCCTGGCGTTCGGCGAGTTCGAGATCGCCTCACTCATGAGCATCGGCTCGTGGACTGTGACGATCTTTGATGCCCAGTATCTCGGCCTGTCGCTCGGCGAATCGCTGAGGATGGCCATCCCGGGCCTGCTCATCAGCGTGGCGCTCCTCTGGCTTGGGCTTCGGCTGCTCGCCACGGCTCCCGCGCGTGGCCTCCGTCCCGCCCCCTCCCGCTCCGCGATGGGCAAGCCGGCGCGCACCGCGGTCGGCCTCTACCTTCTCGCCTCCTTGACCCTCGTGACCCTTCTGCCGGCCTACTTCGTGGCCGAGGGCGCAGTGGCCGGCTTTCGCCTCCTGCCCGAAGCCCTTGCCCTGACCAAAGAAGTGCTCGCGAGTGTGCTGTTCGGCCTGGCTGCCGCCGCCTGCGCCATTGGGTGTTCGGTGTTCGGTGTCAGGTGTTGGGGGTCGAAATCAGCAATCAGAAATCAGCAATCAGCAATTCCCCTGGCCCTGTGCGTCCCTGGGCTTCTCGGGGCGCTCGTGCTCGCGCTGCTTATCCTCGCGCTCTTTCAGCTTCCCGGGCCTAATGCGGCCTACGACACGCCGGTTCCCCTCCTTCTCGCGCTCACGCTTCTCCTGTTGCCCTTCGCCCTCGTGCTGAGGATGCTGGTGAGTGCGACGCGGCCGGGCGAGGCATCCCACGCCGCCCGGCTTCTGACCTCGTCGTCCGAGGGCAAGGTCATCCGCGCGGGGCGACGCGTCCTCTGGCACCTCGAGGGGCAGGGGAAGCTGGCCGTGGCCTTTCTGCTCTTCTGCTGGGGCTACTTCGACCTCACCGCCTCCGCCATCCTCGCCCCATCCCAGATGACCCCCGTCACCTGGCGGCTCTACAACTTCATGCACTACGGCCACACCGCCGCACTCTCAACCATGGTCCTCGTCTGCTTTCTTGTTCCCTTTCTTCTCTGTGCCCTCTTCTTCGCGTCCCTTCGCGTGTTTCGCGGGTGACCTCTTATGCCTTCTCCGCTCTGGACCCTCTCCAACATCTCCCTCGCCGGCTCCGGCCTCCCGCGCCTCGACTCCATCTCGCTCGAGATTCACCCTGGCGTGACCGCTATCCTCGGCCCCTCTGGGGCGGGCAAGACCTCTCTCCTCAACCTCCTCGTCGCCTACGAGCGCCCCGACGAAGGCACCCTCCTCCGCTCCGACAGCACTCCTCACTCCTCACTCCTCACTCCTCACTCTCTGCCTGTCTACTGGGTCCCTCAAAGTGGTGGCCTCTGGCCCCACCTCACCGCCCAGGAGCACCTCCGGCTCGTGATAGGCGCGAAGGCCGAAGGGGCCGGCCCTCTGACCATGCTCGAATCGTTCGACCTTGCGGAGAAGATGGATTCGCGCCCCGACGAGCTCTCCCAGGGCGAGCGTGCGCGGCTGGCCGTCGCGCGGGCGCTCATGGCCGACGCCGCGGTGCTCGTGATGGACGAGCCTTTCGCCAACGTTGACCTCGCGCGGGTCGGGCGCTACTGGGCGGTCGTGCGGCGGCGCATCGCGGAGACGGGCGCCTCGCTCGTCTTCGCCACCCACTCGCCCGAGGCGGTCCTCGCCGAGGCCGGGCGGGTCGTTTGCCTCACGGAAGGCCGGCTGCTATATGAAGGGAGCGTGGCCGACCTTTATTGGCGTCCCCGCACCCGCGAGGAGGCCGATTGCCTGGGCGAGAACAACTGGCTCACGCCGGAGGAGGCAAGGGTGTGGCTGGGCAGGGAAGAAGAGGCTCCGCGGTGCTTCAGGCCGGAGCAGATTGCCGTGGAGATTTCGGATTTCGGATTTGCGATTTCGGATTTCAGAGAAGAGAGGCCCGCTGGCTCTGCGGCTTCAATCCGCAATCCGAAATCCGAAATCCGAAATGGGCCAGGCCCCCTTGTCGTGCAATCGAGCCGCTTCAAGGGCTCCGTGGCCGAGGTGGAGCTGCGGCACGAGGGGCCGGAAGCCGACGGGCTGAAGCCCGCACTACGAACCCGCCGCTTCGTCCACCGCCCCGTGGGCGATGCGCTCAAGGCGGGCATGCGGGTCGTGCTGCGGGCGCTGGTGGGGCAGGAGGGGCAGAGCCAATGACTATTCCCGACGGCAACGGGGTCAGACTCGTTCCCGCTAGCCCACGAAGTGGGCGAGCCAGCCGTAGCCCAGGGCGACCAACGGGAGCCCTGGGAAATGAGGCCCCCATGAATGAGCCCCCGAAGGGGGCGATTCTCGGGGCCATGAAACGCCCCCTTCGGGGGCTTGGTTTCGCGTGGGCGCCCGTTCCCAGGGCTCCCGTTGGTCGCCCTGGGCTACGGCCCGGTCGCCCCCGTTCAGGGGCTACATGGGCGAGGCGAGCCCTGCTGACGTGCGGGGGCAGTTTGGCGTTCCTGCTCATTGTGGGCTGCGGCGGCTCGGGCGACCCGGAGCTGAAGTTCAGCGAGATACGCTCCTGGATGCTGCCGCCCGACGGGGCGACGCTCCCCGCCCCGCGGGCGCTCGCCATCGGGCAGAAGGACGAATTGCTCGCGGTGGACACCGCGGGCCGCATCCTGGTCTATGACGCGAACGCGGAGCTCCTCCGCCAGTGGCGCATGCCCGACACCACGGCGGGCCGGCCCGAGGGCATCTGCGTCCTCAAGGACGGCCGCATCGCCGTGGCCGACACCCATTACCACCGCGTCGTCTTCTTCGACGAGCAGGGCAAGCTCCTTGGCACCCTCGGCTCCGAAGGCAAAGGCCCTGGCCAATTCATCTACCCCGTCGCCCTCACGCAGGACAACAAGGGGAACCTCTACGTCGCTGAATACGGTGGCAATGATCGGGTGCAGAAGTTCACGCCCGACGGCAAGTTCCTCCGCTCCTTCGGCAGCTTTGGTGTAGGGGAGAGCCAGTTCCAGAGGCCATCAGGCGTGGTTTGGTACGACAACGTGATCTACATTGCGGACGCGTTTAACAACCGAATCCTGCTCTACTCGTGTGAAGGCTCATATGCAGGCAACATTGTTGACGCGGCTAACGAGCGTTTGCCCCTTCAGTTCCCCTATGGTGCCTGCGCGGACAAACGCGGCGTGCTCTTTGCCATCGAGTACGGTGCGGGTCGCCTGACCAGGTTGATCCTTGGGTCTGTGGGCACGCAATGGGCCCCGCAGCCCGTGGTCTACCCGGCGATCGCGGCCCGCTTCGGCTCTTCGGGGCGGGGGGAGGGGCAGTTTCTCACGCCGTGGGGGGTGGCGGTGGACTCCAAGGGGCGGGTGTTCGTGGCCGACACGGGGAACCGGCGAATCGTGAGGCTCACGCCATGAAGAATTCGTCCACAGATTCACACAGATTCACACAGATAAGAGGAGGAACTTGGGTGGGGTTCGGCCCCGCTTCATGCTCTGTCTTCATCTGTGGCAATCTGTGTCAATCTGTGGACGGCCTCTTTCTCTTCCCTTCCATATCAGGGCGAGGAGGCTGGCGATTCTGAAGCGGGCGCTCACAAACCTGCTTCCCCCTCCGCGGCGGCGCTTGACGCCGATGGCCGCGCTGCCGCTCATCGTGTTCCTTGTGGCCTTCCTCGGCGGGTGCCTGTGGCTGGATGCGACGAATCGGCTGGTCTTCACGTCGCCCTGGGCGTTCGCGCTCGCGCTGGCGGCGCCGTGGGTGTGGTGGCTCAACGTGGCGGGCTATAGCGGGCTCAGAGGCATCCGCGCGCTCGTGGCGCTCGCCGTGCGGTTCGCCGTGCTCGGCGTGCTGATCATGGCGCTGGCAGACCCCAGGGCCGTGCGGACGAGCAACGCCCTCTCGCTGCTCTACGCCCTCGACCTTTCGGATTCGATGGGCGACAAGGCGTTGCGCGGGGCGCTGGACTTCGTCCTGAAGACCGCTACCGCTAAGGACAGGCCGGAGAAGGACGAGGCGGGGCTGCTGGTCTTCGGGCGCCAGGCGATGGTGGAGCTGCCGCCCCGCCTGACCTTCCCCTTCGAGGCCATCAACTCGCGGGTGGCCAAGGACGGCACGAACGTCGAGAAGGCGCTCGCGCTCGCCGCGGCCATGCTGCCCGACACCCGACAGGGACGCATCGTCCTCATCACCGACGGCGCCGCCACCGAGGGCGACCTCGCACGCGTGCTCGACGACCTCGCCGCTCGCCAGATCGCCGTGGACGTCCTCCCTGTGGAATACGACCACGAGCACGAGGTGTGGCTCGAGAAGCTCGACCTGCCCCGCACGGTGAAGCTGGGCGAGACCTACGAGGCCACCGTCATCCTCTCCTCCCTCAAGGCCGGCTCCGGCACCCTCGTCCTCACCGAGAACGGCCAGGAGATCGCGCGGCAGAAGGTGAGCTTCGAGGCGGGGAAGAACCGCTACGCCCTCAAGCTCACGCTCCGCGAGCCGGGCCTCTACGAATACGTGGCCACCATCGAGGTGCCGCCCGGCGAGGACGGCTGGCAGAAGAACAACCTGGCCGTGAACCACATCTACCTGAAGGGGAAGGGGAAGGTGCTGGTGGTGACGGGCGTGGAGGAGGGCGACCGGGAGGTCGCCCCCCTGGTCAAGGCGCTCCGCCGCGGCCAGCGCGAGGTCGAACAGGTCACGGGCACAGCCTTCCCACGCGACGTCCTCGCCCTCCTGCCCTACGATGCCATCGTGTTCGCAAACGTCCCCGCCGACTCCTTCGACGCGGTGCAGCTCAAGGCGCTCCACGACGCGGTCTACCACCAGGGCACCGGCTTCCTGATGGTGGGCGGCAAGAACAGTTTCGGGCCGGGCGGCTACCACCGCACGCCGGTGGAGGACGCTTTGCCGGTGACGATGGAGCCGAGCCAGAAGAAGGTGCTGCCAAAGGGCGCGCTCGTCATCATCCTCCACACCTGCGAGTTCCCAGAGGGCAACACCTGGGCGAAGCGCATCACCAAGGAGGCCATCCGAGTCCTGAGCGCGAAGGACGACGTTGGCGTGCTCCTCTTCGGCATGCGGGGCGAGGAGTGGCTCTTCCCCCTCACCCCCGCGGGCGAGTACGCAAAGCTCGTCCTCCTCATCAACCAGGCCGAGCCGGGCGACATGCCCTTCTTCGGCGGCACGATGAAGATGGGCCTCGACGCACTGAAGGCCAACGACGCGAGCCAGAAGCACATGATCATCATCTCGGACGGCGACCCCTCGCCGCCCCCGCCGAGCGTCCTCACTGACATGAAGGCCAACCAGATCAGCGTCTCCACCATCGCCATCTGGCCGCACAAGGAGCTGGGCGCCGGAGCCACGGCCACACTGCGTCAGATTGCCGCAGCTACGGGCGGCCGCTTCTACCAGACCGACGACCCCAAGCTCCTCCCATCGATCTTCATCAAGGAGGCCAAGACTCTTAAACGGAGCATGCTCCAGAACAAGACCTTCGTGCCGCAGGTGAGCTTCCCGTCGCCGATCCTCAAGGGCCTGGCCGCCCTGCCGCCCCTCCACGGCCTCGTCCTCACCTCGATCAAGCCCGAGCGGAGGGCCAACCTGGTCCTCCGCGTGCCGCAGGAGGAGGACATTGACCCCGTGCTGGCCGAGTGGCGCTACGGCGTGGGCAAGAGCGCCGCCTTCACATCCGACCTCACGACCAACTGGGGCGCCGACTGGGTGAAGTCGTCCCTCTACGGGCCGTTCGTCAACCAGCTCCTCACCGACATCGTGCGGCCGGCCCAGGAGGGGCGGCTGAGGCTCCAGACCTATGCCGACGGCAGCACGGGCGTCATCGCCGTCGAGGACTTCCATCCCGAGACATCGTTCCTGGAGGTCGCCGCGCAGGTCAGCGGCCCGCAGGACAAGTCGCTCGCCGTCCCCCTCCGCCAGGTCGGGCCGCGACGCTACCAGGGCGACTTCCCCATCTGGGGCAACGGACACTACCACGTCATGGTCTCCGGCGTCGGCACCGGGCGGCAGGACCAGGCCCTCGGACGCTTCGTCGTCCCGTACTCCCCCGAGTACCTCCGCTTCCGCTCCAACCCCATCGCCATCGAGCAGATAGTCAAGCGGACGGGCGGACGGCTCCTCACTGGCCAGGAGAAGAGCAAGGAGCTCTTCCTCAAGCAGAAGAAGCCCCGCTCCAGCTCCGAATCGGTGGTTGACTGGTTCCTCCTCGCCCTCGCGTTCCTCATCCCGCTCGACGTGGCGGTGCGGCGGGTCCAGATTGACTGGCTGCTGATTCGCAGTTTCCTCTTTGGTCGCCGCAGAGCTCCGTCGGGTGCCACGATGGGCGCGCTGCTGAAGCGCAAGGAGGCGATCAAGTTCCCCGCCGCCGAGCGCGAGAAGCCGCTGGCCCCGCCGCCCGCGCCCATTCCGCGCGTCGAGCCGAGGCCCTTGCCTCCGAGGGCCGCTGTGGCGCCTAAGCCTGCCCCTGCCCCCGAGCCAAGGAAAGAGGACGAGGTGCCGCCGGCGACCACGACCGGGCGGTTGCTGGCCGCGAAGAAAAAGTGGAAGAAGGAATAAGGCAAAAGGCAAAAGGCAAAAGGGAGAAGGCAAGAGGCGGGAGGCAGAAGCGAGGAGCAAGAGAATGACACTGTGGAACCTTGGATGACAGGAGCCGACCGATGAGCAATGGAGAAACGACGAGACAGGGAGGAAATCCGGAGAGGCCGGGAAGGAGCGACCTCGGTGACCGCTTGCTGAGGTTCGCGGCAGATGTCGTCAAGACCACGGAGAAGATACCCCGAACGCTCGGGGGCGCACACGTGGCCCGCCAGCTCCTCGCGAGTGGCACGAGCGTGGGAGCCAACTATGAAGAAGCCCAGGCCGCCGAATCCCGAGCCGACTTCATCCACAAGCTTCAGATCGCCCTGAAGGAGATGCGCGAGTCGCACTACTGGCTCCGCTTGATCGCTGCCGCCCAGGTCCTGCGTCGGAATGGCCTGGGGCCGCTCCTCGACGAAGCCACGCAGCTCCGCGCCATTCTTTCCAAGGCGGCGATCACCGCCAAGTCACGGAGAACAAACCCCAGGCCGTCGCGCGACGACCTGATGGCCTGACGGAGGATGTGCCAATGTCATTCACTCCTTCCTCTCTGCTTCTCGCCTTCTGCCTTCTCCTTTCTGCCTTCTCCTTTCTGCCTTTTGCCTTTCTCCTTTTGCCTTTTGCCTTTTCTTTCCGGCGCTTCTACCATCTATGATCAGAGGAACCTCCAATGCCTGAGATGACCGAGCTTGTCGCCGAGGCCAATCAGTTTCGCGAGGACTTCGCGCGCATCCGCAGCGAGGTGGGCAAGATCATCGTCGGACAGGAGCGCGTGGTCGCGGGCACCCTCACCGCCGTCGTCTGCGGCGGGAACGTGCTCCTCGAGGGCGTGCCGGGGCTCGGAAAGACCGAGCTGGTGAAAACCCTCGGCCGCGCACTCGACCTCCAGTTCCGACGTATCCAGTTCACCCCCGACCTCATGCCCGCCGACATCGTGGGAACTACGGTGATGACCGCCGACCCCGACGGGCGCTACCGCTTCGAGTTCCGAAAGGGGCCAATCTTCACGCAACTGCTCCTCGCCGACGAGATCAACCGCGCCACGCCCAAGACCCAATCCGCCCTGCTGGAAACCATGCAGGAAGGCTCTGTGACCACGGGCGGCACCACCCACCACCTCGTCCAGCCCTTCTTCGTCCTGGCCACCCAGAACCCCATCGAGCAGGAAGGCACCTATCCCCTCCCCGAGGCCCAGCTCGACCGCTTCATGTTCAAGGTGAACGTTCCCTTCCTCAGCCGCGCTGAACTAAATGAGGTGATGAGCCGCACGATCCTCAAGCAGAGCGTGGAGGTGGCGAAGGTGATGGACGGCCCGCGCATCCTGGCCCTCCGCGAGATACTCGAGAAGGTGGTGGTGGCCGAGCCGATCCGCGACTATGCCTGCCGCATCGTCCTCGCCACCCACCCCGACTCCGAGTTCGCCCCCGAGCCCGTCCGCAGATACGTCCGTTGGGGCGCAAGCCCGCGCGCCAGCCAGGCGCTCCTGCGCGGCGCGCGCGTCGAGGCCCTCGCCTCAGGCCGCGCCCACATCGCCTTCGCCGACATCCGCCACTTCTCCGAAGAAGTCCTTCAGCACCGCGTCCTTCTCAACTACGACGGCCAGGCCGAGAACATCAAGGTGCCGGACCTCGTGAAGGAGGTCGTTGCCTCAGTGCCGGAGCAGGCGCAATGAGGAAGGGGGATCAATGGATGATTGGATGTTTGGATGGATGACAGAGCAGGATGGGCCCGCTGTCTTTCATTCATCCATTCATCCACCCATCCATTCACCCTCCCCCGCGAGTAGAGAAGACTATGGAAGAGACAACCACTAAGGCCCAAGTCACGTCGCTTTTCGATAATCGCGTCCTCAGCCGCCTGGAGCGCATGCGGATTGTCTTCGCGCGCAGGCCGGCCAGCCGGGCACACGGCGAACACCTCTTCGGACGCGGCGGCTCCAGCACCGAGTTCTCGGACTTCCGCGACTACGTGCCCGGCGACGACGTCCGGTTCGTTGACTGGAACGTCTTCGCCCGGCTTAACCGTCCGTACATCAAGCTCTTCGAGCTCGAGGAGGAGATGCACGTTGCGCTCCTGGTGGACGCCTCTGGCTCGATGCTCTTCGAGGATAAGATCGAGCGTGCCAAGCAGCTCGCCGCCGCCTTCGGCGTCATGGGTCTCCTCGGCGTCGAGCGGGTCAGCGTGAGCGCCTTCAATGGCAACGGGATGGAGCGCCTCCCCCCCTGCACGGGCCGCGCCAGTATGCTCAAGCTCTTTACTTTCCTCGAACGGCTCGAAGGGGGCGGCGAGGCTCCCCTCGAGCGCGGCATCGAGGAGTTCCTCAAGCGCCACGTCGGAAAGGGAGTTGCCATCATACTTTCTGACTTTCTGACCTTCGGCGACATCCGCCGCGGCTGCAACCTCCTCTTCAGCGCGGGACTCGACGTCCAGGGCGTCCAGGTCCTCGGCCCCAGTGAACTTGAGCCCGATCTGACCGCCGACCTGCGGCTGGTGGATTCCGAAACCCTGACCACGCTGGACATTACGGCTGCGGCGGACATCCTGGCCATCTACCAGGAGCACCGCGAGGGCTTCGCCCGCGAGCTGGCCACCCTGTGCCGCCAGCGCCAGGGGCGCTTCGCCGCAATCAGCGCCGCCGACCCCCTCGACTGGGTGCTCTTCGACCTGCTGAGAAGGGGAGGGTGGATAGAATGAGCAAGTGGATGAATGGATGGGTGGATGGGTGGATGAATGTCAGAGGAGGAGCGCCCTCGCTTCTTGCACTCATCCATTCATCCATTCATCCACCCATCCTCTCCAGTGCAAGGAGGCGCCGCTGATGTTCGGCCTCGGCTTCCACGCACTCAGCGCCGCCGTCCTCTTCGGCCTCATCGTGCCGCTCGTCCTCTTCTACTTCCTCAAGCTCAAGCGCCCGAGGCTCGAAGTGCCCTCGCTCTACCTCTGGCGGCAAGTGGTGAACGACAGCCGGGTGAACTCGCCCTTCCAGCGGTTCAAGCGGAACCTGCTCCTGTTGCTCCAACTCCTTATACTCATTGCACTTGTGCTCGCTGCGATGCAGCCGTTCTGGCGGGGGCGCGAGGGGCGCATGAAGCGCCTCCCCGTGCTGGTGGACTGCTCGGCCTCGATGGCCGCGCTCGACAAGCCGCGCGGTCGCTCCCGACTCGACGAGGCGAAGTCCCGCGTTAGTAAACTCATTGACGAAATGCTCCCAGACCAGGAGCTCTGCCTCGTCGCCTTCTCACGCACCGCGCGCCGCGCCACGAGCTTCACCAACGACAAACGCCTCCTCCGCTCCGCCCTCGACGCCATCGAGGCCGAGGACGTGCCGAGCGACATCGAGGCCCCCCTCCGCCTCACCCAGGCACTCGCTCGCTCAGCCAGCTTCGACGAGGTGCTCCTCCTCACCGACGGCAACGTCCCCGCCCGCGCTGACTTCGAGCTCTCGTTCAAGATTGACTACCAGAGGCTCCCCCCCGCCGGCCCCAACATCGGGATCACCGCCTTCAACGCCACAAGGGCCAGCGCGGGAGACTGGCAGGCCTTCATCGGCGTCGAAGGCTCCCCCGACGCCGATCTACCTGCCACCCTTGAACTTACGGTTCAGGACGCCGGCCGTCCCTCCCCGGCCCGCGTCCTCGGCTCCGAGCGCCTCGTCGTCACCAAAGGCCGCGCCGAGCGCGTCACTTTCAGCGTCTCAGGTGAGAAGTCGGTGAGTCTGACCGCCACGCTCAAGCCCGACGGCTTCGATTCGCTGGCGGCCGACAACGTGGCATACCTCGACCTCCCGCGGTCGCGTCCCCTCTGGGTCTACGCCCCGGCCACCCTCGCCTCCTACCGCCACGCCCTGGTCACCATGCCCACCATCCGCCTCTTCCCAGAGGAAGGCGGCAAGACCACCGAGACGAACTACGACCTCGTGATCACGGACCGCGAGGAGGATATGGCAATGAGCGCTCGGACATATCTCACCGTGGGCTTCGTCCCCCCCGAGCTGAAGCCCCTGGTCGCCATCGAGCAGAAGGGCACCGAGGTGGTGGACTGGCGCCGCAACGCCACCCTCCTTCAGCACGTGGAGCTCTCCGACCTCATCGTGCTCGACAGGCCGGCGTCGAAGGAGGGCGTCCGCCCCCTCGACTACGAGAGCCAGGGCTACGAAATCCTCGCCGAGGGCCAGCGCGGCCCGCTCCTCCTCGAAAAACGCCGCGGCCAGGAGGTCTTCTACCATCTCCTCTTCCACACGGACCATTCCACCTTGCCCTATCGCATCGGATTCCCTATCCTGGTGTCGAACCTGGTGCAAGCGGCGCTGGACCAGTCGGGGCTTGCCAAGGCACAGGGCGTGCGGACCGGCGTCCTGCCGCCGCTCCCGCTCAAGCCCGGCCGCGCCTACGCCGTCGAGGGGCCTGACGGCGCCACGCGCCACGAGACGAGTGACAAGCAGGGCCTCCTCGCCGGCATCCCAGCCCCTAAGGTCGGCCCCTATCGCGTGACCGAGGGCGGCTCGGATGCGGCTAAGCTCGGCGCCAGCCTCGTCTCCCCCACGGAGACCCAACTGGCCGGCGTCGAGGCCATCGAGTTCAACGAGAAGCTCTCCGTCGCCGCCTCCCAGGCCCCGCTGCGCACCGACCGTCCGCTCTGGTGGACCCTTGCCGTCATCGCCTTCGCCGTCCTCCTCGGCGAATGGTGGCTCTTCCAGAGGAGGCCGGGAGGATTCGTGAGATGAGAGAAGAAAAGGAAAAAGTAAGAAGGCAAAAGGCAAAAGGCAAAAGGCAGAAGGCGCCATACGCGCAGTGCTGCGTGCCGCGTGCCGCGTCCCGCGTGCCGACTGAAATCAGAAATCAGAAATCAGAAATCAGAAGTCCTTTTCCCTTTTGCCTTTTGCCTTTTGCCTTTCTCCTTTTGCCTTTCTTCTCTTCCTCTGCCCAAGAGCAGGGACTTCGTCTCGACATCGAGTTCAAGGGCGCGCGGACGAGCGCGCCCATCCTCGCCCGCGCCACGCTCGCCTACTCGGGCGGCCGCCTCCTCGAAGGGCGCCTGGAACTCGTCCTGCGGTCGGCGGGCCAGGTCATCGCCACGTGCCGCAGCGGCGAGCTCGCCCTCGCCCCAGGCGGCGGCGAGAAGGCATTCGACCTCCTCCTCCCCATCTCCTGGTCCGGCCTGCGCGACAACGAGCTGGATGTCTACCCACGCTTCATCACGGAGCGAGGCGAGATCAGGCTCCCGCGCGTCCTGCGGCCCCTGCCAGAGGCCTGGGAGCGCTCCTGCGTGGTTGCCGTGAGCCGCATCCGCGAGGTGTCAGGCGAGGGCCGCAACAGGATGGACGCGAACCTGGGCCTTGAGCAGTTCCGCCCCAAGCTGCCCGAAAGGAGCCGCCGCACGCTCTCGACCACCACGGTGGGCATCGCCCCCGACGACCTGCCGATCCAGCCCCTCGCCTACACCGCCTTCGACCTCTTGTTCCTGCCCGGCAAGGGCTTCGCGTTCCTGCGCGATTCTCAGCTCGCGGCCATCGCCCGATGGGTGCGGGCGGGCGGAAGCGTCTGCATCGTCCCCTCAGGCACCCTCACCAAGGGCCACGTGCAATTCCTGAACGGGCTAGGGGATGGCGGCCCGCTCTTCCTGCTCGATGCGGCCGGGCAGTTGGTGGCGAACGGGAAGCCGCAGGTCAGCGGGAAGTGCAGCGCGCACCTCCTTCGCGCCGGCCTCGGCCGCGCCGCCGTCATCACCGCCACGCCGGACGACAAGGACTACGATTTCAAGGCGAGCGCCCCGTGGCGGAGCATCCTCGCCTTCCTCTGGAGGATTCGCGCCGCGCAACTCGACAGCATCCGCCAAGACGGTCGTTGGCGCAGCGACCTCCATTTCAACGTCGCCTTGGGTGATGAGGATTTCCCCATACCCGACGAGGGGGAGAATCGGGACGCGGCATTTGAGGCGCGGCTGGGTGCTCTGAGGGCCGACGGCCTGCCGGCGGCCGGCCTGCGCCTCATGCCGCAGGAGGTCCGCCGCATCTCCTTCGCCGCCGTCCTGCTCGTCCTCGCGCTCTTCGTGGTCCTCATCGGGCCTGTGGACTACTTCCTCCTCGGGCTCCTGCGCATTCGCAAGTTCACCTGGCTCTTCCTGCCCATCGTCGCCGGGCTGTTCACCTACTTCATGGTCAGGCTCTCCGAATACTACATGGGCATGCACGACCGGCGCCACGCGGTCGTGTTCGTGGACGTTGACCACAAGGGGGAGCCCGTGAGGCAGTGCCGCTTCGAGCTCCTCTTCCCAGGCCGCGAGCGGGTCCTCTCGATGCCGCTCAAGAGCTCGCTCCTCAACGTCGTGCAATACGGGCGGGTGAGCGGCCAGGCCTTCCAGCGGCGCGGCCCCATCCCGCAAATGGAGGGCGGCTCGGGGGGCGGTGACCCCACTCTCTGCCTCGAGGGGAGCCTCCTCGGACAGGCCACCGCCACGCACACCGTCAGGCAATGGTCGCCCGTCCTCTACCGCACCTTCTCGCTCGACCCGCCCGACCACGCGATGAAGATAGACTGGGACGCGGTGACGCTCCTTGACTTTGCGCGGGCCGAGGACCGCTACCGAGTTCCCGAGAAGCTCGTGGGCAGCAAGGCGCGGGACTGCGCCTTCTTCCTGTTCAACCGCCGCGACTACTACCCGCTCGGGGGCAACCTGCGGGCCTACGCGTTCCTCAGCCAGCCCCTCTTCGGGCGGGGCGACACGGTCCTTCAGGCCGTCTCTTCCCCGCCGCAGTATGGGCTCTTCAGCATCGTCTCGCAGGTCTCCCCCACGGGCGCCGTCCAGTGCGAGGACATGGCCATGATCGACCCCACGGACCCCACGAAGTGGCTCCTCGTGGTGGTCGAGGCCGTGGGGGATGACCTGTTCGTCTATCGGCGGATATATCAGGAATGAGTCATCCCGATCGTCGTCGTTGTCGTCGTCGTCCTCGTCGTCGAATCTGAATGAGGGAAAGAGCAGGAGATTCGACGACGACGACGAGGACGACGACGAGCACGATCACGGAGGAAGAGCAATGGAGTTCGTCGAAGTCAAGAACCTCTGGGTCCGCTACGGCAAGACCGTGGCGGTGCGCGACCTGACCTTCTCGATCCCGAAGGGCGAGGTGTTCGGGTTCATCGGCCCGAACGGCGCGGGAAAGACCACCACCATCAAGGTCCTCGCCACGCTCCTATCCCCCATGCAGGGCCACGTCCACATCGCGGGCGTGGACGTCCTGCGCTACCCGGAGCGGGTCCGCCCGAAGTTCGGCTACATGCCCGACTTCTTCGGGGTCTACGAGGACCTCACGGTGAAGGAATACCTCCACTTCTTCGCCGCGGCCTACCGCATGGACCGCGGCAAACGCAAGGCCGTGGTGGAAGACGTGCTGTCGCTGACCGACCTGACGGGGAAGCGCGACACGCAGGTGGACGCGCTCTCGCGCGGGATGAAGCAGCGGCTCGGCCTGGCCCGCGTGCTCCTCCACGACCCCGAGCTGCTGCTCCTCGACGAGCCGGCGAGCGGGCTCGACCCCCGCGCCCGCATCGAAATCCGCGAGCTCCTCAAGGAGCTCCGCACCATGGGCAAGACCGTCCTCGTCTCAAGCCACATCCTCCACGAGCTCGCCCAGATGTGCACGCGCATCGGCATCATCGAGGCGGGCCACATGGTCGCCGAAGGCTCCCTCAACGACATCTACCGCCAGCTCAGCCTCCATCGAGCCGTCCACGTCCAACTCGCCAACCAGACCGATGAGCTTGTTGACAAGATCAAGAAGATTCCCGGCGTCCAGGGCGTCGAGCGGGACATAGACCGCATCTCGGTCCGCATCCGCGAAGAGGAGTTGCCTTGCGAGGACCTCCTCGAGCGCCTCGTGGCCCTCGGCGCGCGCGTCCGCATGTTCCAGCCCGAGGCGATGGACATGGAGACCGCCTTCATGAAGCTGACGGAGGGAAAGGTCGCATAGGAATTTCGGATTTCCGATTTTGGATTTCGGAATTCAATCTGGAATCTGGAATCTAGGATCTCCACCGGGGCGATGCTCGCATGGGATTGTCAGTCCTCCACGCGCCGATCCTGAGCAAGGAGCTCATCGAGCAGGCGGCGCGGCCGCGCACCTACGTGGTGCGCGTGGCGTTCGCGGCGCTCCTCTTCGTCGTTTTCATCGCCTCGGCCTATAGCGTGACCCGCCGCCTGGAGGCGGGCGAGGCGGTGACTGGGAGCGGGCGGGGCCTCTTCCAGATGCTCGTGCTGACGCTCTTCGCGGGGATCGTGCTCTGCCTCCCGGCCACGATGTCGGCGGCGATCACCGAGGAGAAGGAGCGGCGGACCCTCGAGCTGCTCCTCCTCACGCGGCTGAGGCCGCGGCACATCCTGTGGGAGAAGTACGCCGGGCGGCTCGTGCCCGTCCTGATGTTCCTCATCCTCTCGCTGCCGCTCCTGGCCGTGTGCTACGCTTTCGGGGGCCTGACTGCGGACGACCTTCTGATCGCGGCCTACGTGCTCTTCCTGACCTGTCTCCAGGTCGGAGCGCTGGCGCTCATGTGCTCGGCCTGGTGCCGCACGAGCCTGAGCGCGTTCTTCACCTCCTATGCCCTCCTGGTGGTCATCTACCTCCTTGGCTGGCCGCTCACGAGCTCGGGCGGGTGGGTTGACCAGACGATGTTGCCCCTCTGCCCATATGTGCTCCTCGACGCGAGGGACTTTGCGTCGGCATTTGAGACGAGCCATCTTATGCTCCTGTCCGTAGTCTTCTTCCTGGTCATGGCCCGCGTGTTTCTGGTTCGTCGGGCGTTTGTGGCGCCGAGGCGGCTCCTGGTGGCGTTCTTTCGGCGGCTGGATGGGTTCCTGGAGCGCCACGGCCTGGCGCTTCGCTTCCGCAGGCGGCGCCGCCACCTGCGGCATTGGGAGGACCTGCCGGACCGCAAGCCAATCGGCTGGCGCGAGGTGGCCCGGAAGCCTCTTGTGAAGCCCGCCCACCTCGTCTACATCCTCTTGCTCCTCGAGGGGCCGGTGCTGCTCTTCCTGCTGGTGCTCTCGCTCTCGGAGAAGTCGTCGGAGCCGGGCGTGGCGTTCATTGCGCCGCGTGGCGCGCTGTGGGAGGTGGGGACGGCGGCGGTGGTGGGGATGAGCGTGAACGCGATCTCGGCGGAGCGGTCGGCCCAGACGCTCGAGGTGCTGCTTACGACGCCGATAGCGGGACGCGACATCGTGCGGCAGAAGCTCCACGGGGTCCGCCGCGTCATCGCCGTCTTCTTCGTGCCGTTCGGCACGCTCTTCCTGGCGCAGCTCCTGCGGGTGCAGGAGGGCTACGCGAGTTGGCGATCGAGCCCGGCCGCGGTGCGCCTCTCGTTCGTCGGCCTGTCGTTCCTCTCAGTGGGCCTCTTCCTCTGGCAGTTCGCCTGGCTGACGATGTGGATGGGGCTGCGGACGCGGAGCCGCTCGCGCGCGGTGGTCTCCAGCGTGGTGGCCCTGCTGGTCTGGAGCGCCGCCCCGCTCCTGGGCGTGGCACAGGCCTGGTCGGGAAACCTCCACCGCCCCTCGCTGTGGGACGTCTTCGCGCCGCTGACGAGTCCCGTGGGCTGCATCGCGGTCTGCGAGGTCTTCCCCAACCCCTATTGGGCCGAGATGAGCGATGCGCTCGGCTTCCTCTTCGTGGCCGTGTTCCTTCACGCGGGGGTGTTGTTCGTCTTTCGGTTCCTCTGCCTGAGGCGTGCGGATGCCTACCTCGGGCGGGCGCGCCCGCGGCGCCGCTTCACGAGCGGAGGCTTCTTCTATGCGCCCCCGGAGCAGTAGACGAAAGGGAGGGGGGATGAATGGTTGAATGGATGGGTGGATGAATGTCAGAAGAAGGTGGCCTCAGACTCTTGCATTCATCCACCCATCCACCCATCCAATCATCCTCTTTTCAGTGAGGAGTGAGCCGTTGTGAGCTGGCTTCGTTGGCGAGGGACAATGCCGTTGCTTGCGAAGGACCTGGCGGAGCAGGCGGCGCGGCGGCGCACCTATGTGGTGCGGGTGGTCTACGCGGCGCTCCTCTTCGCCATTTTCCTCATTGCCTCGTACCAGGAGTTCGAGCGGGCCGGGGTCAGCCCCTTCTCCGAGTTCAGCGGCAGCGGAAGGTGGATGTTCGAGGCGCTGGTGGTCATCCAGTTCGCGGGCATCCTCCTGTTCCTTCCCGCCACGATGTCGGGCGCTATAACCTACGAGAAGGAGCGCGGCTCGCTCGCACTCCTGCTCCTGACCACGCTGCGGCCCTGGAGCATCCTGATGCAGAAGTACCTGGGGCGCCTGGTCCCCATGTTCACCTTCCTGCTCCTCGGGCTTCCGCCGCTCGCGATCTGCTACGGATTCGGGGGGATCACGAGCGACTACCTTGCGACGGGCGTCTACGTCCTCGTGCTCACGTGTCTCCAGGTTGGGGCGCTGGCCCTCCTCTGCTCGGCCTTCTGCTGCACGGGGCTCGGCGCGCTCATCTCGTCGTATCTCCTCACCGCCACCTTCTACATCGGCCTGCCCATGCTCATGCTCTTCCTCGAACTCCCCTCCAAGCCGTCCCAGGCGTT
Organism: Planctomycetota bacterium; assembly: GCA_016872875.1. The sequence goes on from VGYW01000012.1 coordinate 24,790, forward strand.
CCTCCTGGTGCCGATCGCGCTCTTCGCCGAGGGTGGTGGCCGTTCCGCCGACCTCCAGTCGGCCCTTGAGAGCAGCGTCCTCATCTTCGTCTCCATCGCGCTCTTCATCGTGCTGGCGAAGGTCTTTCTCGTCTCGCGGGCGTTCCTCGAGCCGCGGAACCGGCTGCTGAGCATCTTCCGGTGGCTCGACCGGGCCTTCGACCGTGTTAACAAGGCGATTGGCGGGTTCCGGTTCGGGCGCGACAAGGAGAGCCTGCCCGATGGCGAGCCAATCGCCTGGCGCGAGGTGGCCCGCCGCTCCCTGGGGAAGCCGCTCTACCTCTTCCGCATCCTGGTGCTCCTGGAAGTGCCCACCCTCTTCATCGCGGCCACGGCCATGCTCCAGAGCGAGACGCACCAGATGCGCGACACCCTCTCGCTGCTGTTCTACGGCATAGGCGTGCTGGCGCTCCTGGCGGTGTCGGTGATGGGCGCGAACGCCGTGGCCTCGGAGCGGATGAGCCAGACCCTAGAGGTGCTGCTGACGACGCCGATTGACGGCTCCGACATCGTTCGTCAGAAGCGGCGTGGCGTGCGCAGGCTCCGCCGAGTGCTCCTCGTGCCTCTCGCCACGCTCCTCCTCGTGCAGGTGTGGTGGGGCGAGACCGGCTACCACGGCTATCGCTACGGCTACTACCGCGAGGCATCGCCGCTCCTGCGCCCGGCCCTCTTGTTCGTCGCGGCGGCGATATTCCTGATTCTGTTCTCCTGGCTGGCCTTCTGGATCGCGCTGAGGGTGAAGACGCGGTTCCGGGCGATCATGGGCACGCTGATCGCGCTCGTCGGCTGGAACATCCTGCCGCCTGTCCTCTGGTTCCTCATCATCACAAGCTCTGAGGTCGGCCCTGGCGCGCGCGATCGCGCGGAGGATTTCTTCCCCTTGCTCCACATGAGTCCGGCCGCGCTTGTTGTGACGGTGGACCAGGGGCTTCCCGAGCCGCGCCGGGGGCCTGACGAGAGCGACCACTTCGCCATGGCGCTGATGTTCCTCGTTGTCTACGCGGTGCTGGCCGCGGTGCTGCGCATCGTATGCCTCAGGCGGGCGGACCGCTATCTCGGCCGCGCCCCCGGCGCCGGACCGCCGCGGCCCTTGAGCGCGGGCGACGTTTGCGGTATCCTTACCCCCGTTGATCCGCCGCCCCCGCGAGGGTCACGATGAACCGCCTTGTCACCATTCTCCTTGCTCTGGCAATCGTTTCGCCTCCGGCGCGCGCCGGGGCGCTCGCCGTCGTCTCAACGGAGTGGGGTTTCGGTGGCAAGGTGGTGCCAGGGCGCATCGCCATCCTGTCGGTGGAACTGGCGAATCCCTCGCCCGCGCCCTTCGAGGGCGCGCTCACGCTCTACAAGGGGACTGGGCTCGGCGCGCATGTGGACGCCCCGCTCGTCGAGCCTTGCTTCCTCTCGCCTGGGGCCAGCCGCTGGGTGCAGTTCTACCCCTACGTGCGGCGCGAGGACGAGCAATGGTGGCTCGAATGGGGGCCTGGCCCGAAGGACCGGAGCCGGCTGCCCGGCCCGAAGCTCGGCCCGCCGGCGCGCGTGGTGCTCTACGATGCCGACGACCCGCTCGGACGCAGCGCCAAGGCCCGCTACCCGCTCTTCCCCGAGAACCTCTTTCCCCCCACCGTGGCGGCCACGGACGGCCTCCACAGCGTCCTGCTCGACCACGCGCCCCGCTGGGAGCCGGTGCGGAGAGAGGCGTTCCTCGACTGGTTGCGCCGCGGGGGCGAAGTCCACGTCGTCCAGGACCGCGCCGGGCGGCACCCGGTCTTCCCTGGCGAGCTTGGGGTGTTGAATGCACCCTCACCCCAACCCTCTCCCCGGGGGAGAGGGGGCGAAGCACCCTCACCCCAGCCCTCTCCCCAGGGGAGAGGGGGAGAAGCACCCTCACCCCAACCCTCTCCCCAAGGGAGAGGGGGCAGACACCATGTGGGGGGCGGCCTCGTGGTGCGCCACGGCATGCCCTGCCGCGACGTGACCGACGACACGTTCCGCGTGAACCGCTGCCCGGCCCCCAAGATGTCCGAGGAGTACACCGGCTACCGCCTCCACGACCTCGAGGAGCCGCTGTTCCAGGCGCTGCGTAACGTGACCCGCCCGCGGCACGCCTGGGGGCTGATCTACCTCACCGTGATCGCCTACATCATGGTGCTGGGGCCGGCAAACCTGGTCTTCAGCCGCAAGCGGCGCGACTACCGCCTCTCGCTCCTGTTCTTCTTCCTCAGCGTGGCGGGGGCCGCGGGGCTCCTCTACTTCCTCGGCCGAAGAGGGCACGACGAGACCACTGCCGTCCACTCCCTCGCCTTCGCCCGGCAGATTGGCCCCGACACCTACGACGTGACGCAGTGGGTGAACGCCTTCGTGACAAGCGGCGCGACGTACGACATCACGCACGACGCGCCGCACAACCTCTACTCGGGCTGCACCGACCACGAGCGCGTCCCAGGCTACATCGCCAACGGCAAGGACGGCCTCTTCAAGGTGGAGATACCGCTGTTCTCGCACCGCCCGTTCCTGCACAGGGCCAAGCTCAAGGGGCACCACATCAAGCTGAGCGTGGTCACTTGGCGGGGGGAGTCACAGCTTGACGAACTCGTCCTTGCCCCCGAGCCGGGGTTCCCGGAACAGATCCTGGAGGGCTGGGCGCTCTACAGGGACGCCTGGTACGCCCTGTCGCTGCGGGACGGACAGCTCCATTCTATGGGGCACAGGGCGGACACGGAGAGCTTCTTCCCCGAAAGCGCCTTCCAGTTCCCGGCCGAGCAGTGGCCGCGCAGGATGCGTTACGGGCGCTACGGCGAGGAGGAAGAGGACCTTCCGCCCGAGAGGCTCTTCGCACGCTTCCCCCGCGCGCTCATCGCTCGCGAGGTCGGCGGCACCGGGCGCTTCTACAACGACATCAGCCGCAGGCCGTCCGAGAGGGACCACTTGCAGGTGTTCCTCTTCACGCGCGCGCCGCAGGGCTTCGAGATCAAGAGCCGCCGCCTCGGGCGGCGCCTCGGCTTCGTGCTCTATCGGATTGACCTCTTCAGGCCGGAGGTCGGCGATCGCTGAGAGGGGATGAATGGATGGGTGGATGGCTGGATGAATGTCAGAACACTGGCTCTTTCATTCATCCATTCATCCACCCATCCAATCATCCCCCTTGGTGAGGAACACGGGTGCCACGCCCAAACTCGTTTGGGCGTGCGTGATGTTGGAGGACAGTCATGGCCGTGCCACCGCCCCCGCCGCAGCCGCTCACGCAACTGGTGGAGCCGGTGCTCGACGTGCGCGAGCTCCGCTACTCCTACAGGAGCCGCCAGGCCCTCAGCGGCGTCACCTTCACCGTCTGGCCCAAGTCCATCCACGGCTTCGTGGGGCCGAACGGCGCGGGGAAGACGACGACGCTGAAGGTCCTCGCCACGCTGCTCAAGCCGCAGTGGGGTTCGGTGCGCGTCTTCGGCCACAGCATCGGGCGCGACTACAAGCGGGCACGCCGCAAGATCGGCTTCATGCCCGACACCCTCAGCATCTACCGCCAGATGACCGTGTTCGAGTGCCTCGACTTCTTCGCGGCGGCCTACGGCATGGCGCTCAAGGAGCGGGAGCAGACGGTGCGGGACGTGCTGGCGCTCACGGACATGACGAGCCGCCAGCACGACCTGGTGCGCGGCCTCTCGCGTGGCATGCAGCAGCGCGTCAGCCTGGCACGCTGCCTCGTCCACGACCCCGAACTTCTCCTGCTCGACGAGCCGGCGGCCGGCCTCGACCCCCGCGCCCGCATCGAGCTGATGGAGGTCCTCCGCGAGCTCCGCCGCCTGGGAAAGACCATCTTCATCAGCTCCCACATCCTCGCCGAGCTGGGCACCCTGTGCGACAGCGTGACCATCATTGACCGCGGGCGGGTGAAGTTCAGCGGAAGGCTCGAAGACCTCCTCTCGAAGGAGGGCGAGACCGTGACCTATCGGCTGACCCTCGGCGCCGAGAGCCCCGCCGTGGCCGCGGCCCTTCAGAAGACCGCAGGCGTCGTCAGCGTCACGAAGCTCGAAGAAGACCCCGCCTACCGCGTGACCTTCGACAAGGCGCGGGCGAGCACGAACCAGGTCCTCGCCGCTGCGCTCGGGGCCAACGCACAGGTCGTGGCCTTCGAGAAAGACGTCCGCGAGCTCAGCGAGGCATTCATGGACCTCACGGAGCCCGGGGTTCCCACATGATCCCCCAATCGTCCTCGTCCTCGTCGTCGTCCTCGTCCTCGATTCCGCGTGCAGGTATGCACGCCCTACTCGGTGCGCTATGAGTCTCCCCATCCTCGCCCTCTTCGAGCGTTCGCTGCGGCTTGAGGCCCGCGCCACGAGCACGTACATGAAACGGCTCGGGCTGGCGGCCTTCCTGCTCTTCTGCCTGATCAACGCTCACGCGAGCAGCGAGTACGTGGGCGCAGCGGGGCTCAACTTCTTCACGTCGCTCATCCGGATGACCTTCATCTTCGTTTCCCTTGCGGGGGTCGGCTACTTCGCCTCCGCCATCACGGAGGAGAAGGAGGAGGAGACCCTCGGCCTGCTGAAGATGAGCAGCCTGGGCGGACTTGCGATCCTGCTGGGGAAGTCCACCAGCCGCCTCCTGGGCGTGCTGATGCTCCTCCTCGCGCAGGTGCCGTTCACGCTGCTGGCCATCACGCTGGGCGGGGTGTCGCTGGGCCAGGTGGTGGCGGCCTACGTCGCACTCCTGTCGTACGTCGTGATGTTGTGCAACGTGGCGCTCTTCGCGTCGGTGGCCTGCCAGCGGGTGCGGAGTGCGACGGTGCTGACTGGGCTACTGGTCGGCGGGTTCCTCGCGGCCGGCCCCATCTGCGAGGGCATCGCGTCGGAGTTCCCGCGCAGGAGCGAAACCCGCGTCGCACTGGAGGCGGTGGCCCAGGTCCTCACGAAGGCCAGCCCGCTGTTCCGGATCACCGAGGTGATGTCCACGGGCTTCGACCAAGGCCCCTTCGGCGTCCAGGCGGTCTCCAACCTCCTCGTTGCGGCGGCGTTCTTCGCCCTCGCCTGGTGGGCGTTCGAGTTCTTCACGCGCGAGTCGAAGGAGGCGTCGCCGGCGCGCGGGGTGCTGGGCGGCCGCTGGCCGCTGGTGCGCATGTTCGGGGTTGGCCGGCCGTGGGGGCTGGCGCTGGCGTGGAAGGACTTCCATTTCGTGACGGGCGGCCGCCTGATGATCGTCGGGCGCTTCGTCGGCATGTTCGCTCTCCTGCTCATCTATCTCTGGCTCGCGGGCGCGGCCGGCGAGCGGAGCATCCGCGACGAAGAGGTCGGCGGCATGCTCATGGTCTCCGCGCTCCTCGTCGGCGCGCTCGACCTTATGGGCTACGTCGCCAAGATGTTCCGCTGCGAGGTCCAGTGGCACACGCTGTCCGACCTGGCGATGCTCCCCTACTCCACGCGGCAGCTCGCCTGGTCGAAGTTCGTCGGCGTGCTCCCCGCGCTCGTCCCCTACGCGGTGGTCTTCTTCATCGGCGCGCTCATGTGCCCTGAGGGGTTTGGGGAGGGGATCGAGAACATCCTCGGCACGATCTACGGCTGGCACTTCATCTGCCAGTACATCGCCCTCCTGAGCTTCACGGCCTACTTCTCGCTCATCCTCAAGCGCGCGGGCGCGCCCGTGGCCTTCGGAATCTGGCTCGTCGGCAACCAGGTGCTCTTCTTCTTCCTGGCATTCTTCATGTTCCGCGGGCCGGGCTCGATCGAGGGGGTCTTCTTCCTCCTCTCCGTCATCTTTGTCGTCTTCGCCGTCGTCTGCTACCGTGCGGCGATGGCACGGTTGGAGCGAATGGCCGGTGAATGAGCTCAGCCTTTCTCACGTCATCGGGCACGACCGGGGCGGGGTTGGCCCGGCGCTCGATGCCGCGAAGCACTTCCTGGATGCCACGCCCGATGATACCCTCCTGAGCGCCGTCGGGCAGGTCGTCCCATCGGTCCCCGAGATCCGCGCCCCCGACAAGCGCTGGTTCCAGAAGTCCTTCGGCCGCACCCCCGATGGTGGCACAGGCGGTGGCACGGGCGGTGGCACAGGCGTCTCGCCTGTGGCTTCGGCCGGCGGGGACCTCCTGGCCGGCAAGGGCCTCTTCTACGTGGCCGAGGACCGCCGCCTCTACCTCGACTGCACGGCGGGCCACTACCAGATGACCTGGGGCTACGCCCACCCCGAGCTTCAGGCCCTCGCCATCGAGGCCATGCAGCGCGGCGTGGTGTGGGACAACCACAGCAACATCCCCCAGTGGCCCGTCAAGCTCCTCGCCGCACGCCTCGTCGGGATTGCCGATCTCAATCCGCAATCCGAAATCCGAAATCCGAAACTGGATACGGTTCTCCTCGGCGTCTGCACCGGCTCCGTGGCCTGTGCCGCGGCAATGAAAATCTCCCTCCTTCACTATGAGAAGGAGAAGAAGGGGCGGGGAAGCCCTGTCTTCATCGTCCTCGATGGCAACTACCACGGCACGGACCTCTTCGCCCAGCGGTTGCGCGGCATGTGGCCGGGCTACTTCGCAAACGTCGAGGTCGAAGCCGTCCAGCCCAACGCCCCCGAGGAGCTTGAGCAGGCGTTCGCCCGCCACGGCGAGCGGGTGGCCGCCTTCTGGGCCGAGCCGGTGATGATGAACCGCGAGGCGATCCTGGTGGGGCCCGAGTTCCTCCAGCTCGCCCGCCGCCTCTGTGACCGGGCGGGCGCGCTCATGGCCATTGACGAAATCCAGACCGGCTTCTGGTTCCCCCAGGTGCTCATGTTCCACCGCTACGCGGTCGTGCCCGACTTCCTCGTGGTGGGCAAGGGGATGACGGCCGGCTTCCACCCCCTCTCCGCGCTCCTCTACAAGAGCAAGCTCGACTGCCTGGCCCAGTACGACGCGATCAGCACGAACGGCAACGCGGCGCTGGCCGCCACGGTGGGCCTCGGCTGCATCGCCCTCGTCGAGCGGCACGCCGAGAGGATAGGCCTCGCAGGCGAGCGCTACCACCAGAAGATGGCCGCCCTCTGCGAGGAGTTCCCCGACCTGCTCGCCGAGGTCCGGGGTGCGGGCCACATGAGCGGCCTGAAGTTCCGCGAGCGCGACGACGCGCTCGGCTTCCACCGCGCCGCGCTCCAGCGCGGCCTCTGGGTCCGCGCCCACGCCTACCACGAGGGCCACAGCACCGTCCTCACCAAGTTCGCCCTCCTCCTCGACGACGCGGTGGCCGACTTCGCCGTGGACTGCTTCCGCCAGCTCCTCAAAGACCGTCCGTGGAGGAAGCACCCTCACCCCAACCCTCTCCCCAAGGGAGAGGGAGTGAGTTCGTAGTGCGGGCTTCAGCCCGTCTAGTGGAAACCGCCTTGCCTCGTTCCCACGCTCCGCGTGGGAACGCAGGTTTACTCGTTACTCGTTCCCACGCTCCGCGTGGGAACGCAGGTCTGCGACGCTCTGCGTCGTGCGTGAGGGACGAGGAGCGTCCGTGCCCGCCGTTCCCACGCAGAGCGTGGGAACGAGAGAATGCCCGCCCCTGGAGGAAGGCATGAGCGCCATCAACTTTACTCGTTCCCACGCTCCGCGTGGGAACGCAGGTCTGCGACGCTCTGCGTCGTGCGTGAGGGACGCGGAGCGTCGGTGCCCGCCGTTCCCACGCAGAGCGTGGGAACGAGAGAAGGACCGTCCGTGGAGGAAGCACCCTCACCCCAACCCTCTCCCCAAGGGAGAGGGAGTGAGTTCGTAGTGCGGGCTTCAGCCCGTCTAGTGGAAACCGCCTTGCCTCGTTCCCACGCTCCGCGTGGGAACGCAGGTCTGCGAGGCTCTGCGTCGTGCGTGAGGGACGCGGAGCGTCCGTGCCCGCCGTTCCCACGCAGAGCGTGGGAACGAGAGAATGACCGCCCCTGGAGGAAGGCATGAGCGCCCTCGCCCTGGGGATTGACCTGGGGACCACGGCGGTGAAGAGCGTGGTTCTCGACGAAGGCTCGGAGATTGCCTCCTTCGGTTACAAGCCCGTTCGCCTCATCAGCGGCCCCGGCGGCCTCGTGGAGCACGACGTCGAGGAGCTTTGGCAGGCGACGCGCGGGGCCGTGCGCGACGCCCTTTGCGGCCGCAGGCTCGGACGCACCGTGCGCGCCATCGGCCTCTCCTCCCAAGGCGGGACGCTTATCCTTCTCGACAAGGCAGGGTCACCCATAGGCAACGCGATCTCCTGGATGGACACGCGGCCGGCCCAGCTCGGCGCCGCGCTCCTGCGTGGGCGCGACGAGGCCTTCTTCTACGAGAAGACGGGCTGGAGCCTCAGGCTCGGCTGCCTCCCCCTCGCCCAGCTCATCCGCCTCAGGGCTGTGGGCGGGGCCTCCGTGCCCAATGTGGGCGGGGCCTCCGTGCCCCGCGTCCGCTTCGTGGACTCCTACGTCGTCGAGCGCCTGACGGGCGAGGCCGTGACCAACCCGTCCGACGCTGCGATCACCATGCTCTACAACGTGCGCGCGCGGCGATGGGATGACGAGCTGCTCGCCCTGGGGGGCGCGAGCCGCAGGAGGCTCCCGCGGGTGGCGGCATCCGGGACCGCCGTCGGGGGCATCAGCAAGCAGGCTGCCGAGGAGCTTGGCGTCTGCCCCGACGCAATGGTGTTCGCTGGCGGTCACGACCAGTATTGCGCGGCCTTTGGGGCCGGCTGCCGCAAGGCGGGCGACACGATTGTCTCCTGCGGCACGGCCTGGGTGCTTCTCACGCTCACCACGGAGCCGCGCTTCCCGTGCGCCGGGCTGGCGCCAGCGGAGGCGGTGGCCGGGGGCCTCTGGGGCCTCCTCGGCTCCTGCTCCAGCGTGGGGGCCGCGACCGACTGGTTCCGGCGTTTCATTGCGCCGCGCGGCCGCGAAGTCCAGTTCTCAACTCTCGCTTCTGCCGCCTCTGAGGTCGAGCCCTCCCCCGACGCCCCAGTGGCCGTCCTTCCAGTCGGGGGAACAGGTGGGAGGCTCATCGGCTTCGGGTTGCACCATACCTTCAAGCACCTTGCCCGGGCGGTGCTTGAGAGCTCGGCTCTCAGCGCTCGGGTCCTCCTTGAGCGCATGAGCGTCGCCGGCGCGTTCCCAGCGCTCCTCAAAGCCGTCGGCGGGGCAGTAAGCTCGCGGCTGTGGATGCAGATTCTCGCCGACGCGGCCGGCCTTCCGCTTGAGATAGCAGGTTTCCAGGACGCCGCAGCATTCGGTGCAGCCAGGCTTGCTGGCGAGGCGTCAGGGATGATCCCCCACGATGCCCCCTGGCCGAAGCCGGCGGCCACGATCGAGCCGCGCGCCGTCTACCGCGAGACATACGACACGCTCTACGAACGCTTCAAGGACGCCGCGCGATGAGGATCACGGAAGCCGAGCATTTCCGGCACATTGACGAACCGGTGTACCGCCAGGAGCTTGCGCCCTTCCTGCCAAAGCGCATCCTCGACGCACACGTCCACCTTATCCGCCGCTGCGACTTCCTGCCGGGCGTTGACCCGCGCAAGCTGAGGACCACGGCGCCCGAGCCGATAGCCACGAGCTTCACCCCCCGCCACCTGGCTGCCACGATGCGGCACCTCTTCCCCAGTCAGACCTGGGAGGCATTCGTCTTCCACACCCCCTACACGGTCGTGGACATCGAGCGCGGGAACAGTTGGATTGCGTCGCTCGCCCGCAGGCATCGCCATCTGCACCCGCTGATGATCGTGAAGCCGGAGATGAGGGCGAAGGAGCTCGACGCCGAGGTGGAGGCCGGCGGCTTCGTGGGCTTCAAGCCCTACCTCAGCTTCGCCCGGCCACACACCGGCGAGACACGCATCGGCGACTTCCTCACGCGGGACCACCTGGAGGTCGCCGCCTCCCGCGGTCTTGTGGTCATCCTGCACATCCCGCGAAGGCAGCGGGCCGCCGACCCCGCCAACGTCCGCGACGTGGCGCGCATCTGCGAACGCTATCCCACGCTCAAGCTCGTCGTCGCACATTGCGGCCGCTCCTACGGCCCCTACTACATCGAGCAGGCCATCGGGACCTGGAAGGGTTTCCCTAACCTGTGCTTCGATGTCTCCGCCGTGGACGACCCCGAGACCATCGAGGTCGTGCTTGAGCACGAGGGCCACAGGCGGCTCATCTACGGCTCGGACCTCCCCGTCACGCTCCTGCGAGGTCGGCACCTGTGCGTGAACCGCCACTGCTTCTTCCTCACGGAGCGGCCCTGCCCGAACTCCGTCTCGCCCCCCAAGGGCGCCTGGTTCCCGATGACGTTCATGGTCTACGAGACTGTGCGGGCGGTCCTCCGCGCCTGCCGCAAGCGCGGCCTGTCCCGCGAGGCCCTCGACGACATCTTCTACCGCAACGCTCTGCGTCTCATCGGCGCGGAGTGAAGAAAGAGCCTCACGCAGAGCTACAGAGACAGCAGAGAAGAGGTGAACGAACGTGAAGCCCAGAAAGCCCCGAATCGGCCTCTTGCCGCTCTATCTTGCACTCTACGACAAGGTCGTGCCGCAGCACCGGGCAGGCCGCGAGGCGTTCGCCCGCGCGCTGGCCGACCGCCTGCGCGCTCGCGGCCTCGACGTTGAGCTCGCACCCGTCTGCTGCGTCCGCCAGGAGGTGGAGCAGGCGGTGCACGACCTGATGGCCAGGGACATTGACCTCCTCGCCACCGTCCACCTGGCCTATTCCCCGTCGCTCGAATCGGCAGAAGCAATAGCGGAGACCGGCCTGCCCCTGGCGCTCCTCGACACCACGGGCGCCCCACGATTCGACGAGGCCGCCACCCGCGACGACATGTTCGAGAACCACGGCATCCACGGCGTCCAGGACCTCGCGAGCGTCCTGCGGGCTATGGAGCGGCTGTATCACGTCGTCGTCGGCCACGTCGCGGACCCGGCCTTTCTCGATGAGGTGGTGGCCACGGCCCGCGCCGCCAGGGGCGTTGCGGCGCTCCGCTCCTGCACCACCCTGCTCATCGGCACGCCCTTCGAGGGCATGGGCGACTTCGCAGTCGAGGCCAGCGAACTCCATGATACCTTCGCCACCCAGGTGAAGAAGGTAGGCATCGAGCGCCTTGCCCATGCCGTCGCGCGCGTCACCGACGCCGAGCTCGACGCCGAGGCGAAGCGCGACGCGGCCAGCTTCGACCTCTCGGGCGTCCACGCCGAGGTCCTGCGCGAATCGAGTCGCGTGGGCCTCGGCCTCAGGTCCCTCCTCAAGAAGGCCGGCGCCAGCGCCTTCAGCATGAACTTCCAGGCGTTCGACCGCGACAGCGGCACGCCCACCGTGCCCTTCCTGGAGGCATCGAAGGCGATGGCACGCGGCATCGGCTACGCGGGCGAGGGCGACGTGTTGACCGCCTCCTTCATCGCCGCACTGATGGCAGGCTTCGGGGAAGCAACGTTCACCGAGATGTTCTGCCCCGACTGGGCGGGGAACGCCATCTTCATGAGCCACATGGGCGAGTGCAACGTCGCCCTCGCCGCCGAGAGGCCGCGAATCGTGGAAAAGGACTACGCCTTCGGCAACGTGGCCAACCCCGCCGTCGCGCTCATGCGGGTCAGGCCCGGGCCGGCCACTCTCGCCAACATCGCGGCCAGCCCCGACACCGGCTTCTCGATCATCGCGGCGGGGGTCGAGGTTCTGGACCGTGCCCTCAGCCCGAACTTCCCCGACGTGCCGCACTTCTGGATTCGCCCACGCGAGGGCGCCATCCGCGACTTCCTGCGCCGCTACAGCGAGGCCGGCGGAACACACCACCTCGCCCTCCTCCCCGGCGGCCACACCGACGGCCTCCGACGAATGGCTAAGATGCTCGCCCTGGAGTTCACCTGCCTATGACCCGGCTTCCCTCCCGCCTGTCCCCAATCGTCGTCGTCCTCGTCGTCGTCGTCGTTCTCGATTCTCTTGCCGCCGAGGGCGAGCGGATTCTCGACCTCAACTCCTACTGGCGCAGCTACTACGTCCTCCGCCCGGCCCGCACCAGCCCGAGGCTCTGGAAGACCGCTGACCTGCCCATCGAGGCCAGAGGCGGCGAACGCTGGGCCGCGTGGGAGAAGGCGGGACGCGACCTCGCCGCCCTCCGACCCGAACACCGAAACCTCTGGTTCCAGTTCTGCGGCCACATGGACACCACGCCACTCGTCATCCTCCTCGACAGCCCGCCCGCCCCGCCCGGCTGGCAGGAGCCCGACTTCAACGACGCGGCCTGGCCCCGCACCCGCTACCCGCTCCTGATGAAGGCGGTGGGCGTTGACCAGGAGGAGAACTGGAACGCCTACCAGCACGGGTTCGCCCAGGCCTGCTTCCGCGGGCGCCTCGTCGTGCCCGACCCCGCGAAGGTCGGCTCCCTCACGCTGCGCATCGCCTATCGCGGCGGCATTTGCGTGTGGCTCAATGGCAAGGAGATCGGGCGCGGACACCTCCCGCCCAGCCCCATCGGCCCCGACACCGCCGCCGAGGACTACCCCGACGACGCCTACACTCTTCCGCCCGGAGCCGGCTACACGAAGGGCAAACGCTGCGTGGAGGACATCGGCGGCGACTACGTTGGGGAGACCGGCGGCGGCCACAGCGGCTACTGGCGCATCCCCCTGACCCGCGAGGAATGGGACGCGATTCTTCGCCGCCGCAACCGCGTCCTCGGCCCGATTGCCATCACACCCGCGTTACTGCGCAAGGGCGTGAATGTCCTCGCCATCCAGGCCGTTCGCTCCGACCTCAATCCCCTCATCTTCATGGGCACCGCCCGCCTCGGTGCCAACACCCACTACGGCTGGTCGGCGCTCGGCGGTGGAGCGAGCTGGTCCCACGGCTCCCTCGTTGATCTTGATCTGCGGTCCAGCCCGCCTGGGGCGGTCCAGCCCGAGCAACGGCCAGCAGGGCTTCAAGTGTGGGCCGACGACCCGAACCGCCGCCTCTTCAACCTCGAGTTTGGTGACCCCGGGAAAGCCGACCGCGTGCTCCGCATGGTCGGCGCTCGACAGGGCACCTACTCCGCGCAACTGGTGATAGGCACCGACAAGGACCTCAGCAGCCTCGCGGCGGAGGCCACCGACCTCAGCGGCCCGGGCGGCGCGAGAATCCCGAAGAGCGCCATTCGCGTCCTTTATGCCGTCGGGCGGAGCAGCCGCGACCTGGCCCTCCTCGGCTCCGAGCGCAACCCGCGCGAGGCCCGCGAGCACCCCCTCCGCTGCCCCGACACCTGGATGGCCCTCTGGCGCTTCGGGCGAGCGGACCGCCGATTCAAGCGCTTCGTGCCCTACCGCGACGCCGAGGGCAAGATCATCCCCGACAGGGTGCGCGAGGAGAACAAGAAGGCACTGGAAGCCGCGATGGAGCGCATCCGCTTCTTCGACGAACTCAGCCCCGCCGCGCCCGGCATCGTGCCCGCCAACTCGTGCCTGCCCATCTTCGTGAGTGTGAAAGTCCCGCCCGATGCCGCGCCCGGCCTCTATACAGGCAAAGTGAAGATACGGGCTAAAGCCCGCACTACGAACGAAGCGGTACGGGCTGAAGCCCGCACTGCGAGCGAAGAGGCGGAACTGCGCGTGCAGGTGGTGGACTGGACCCTTCCCGACCCGGCGGCTGGGCAGGACTTCACGACGATGGTCGCTATGGAGCAATCGCCCTGGGGCGTGGCCAAGGCACACAAGGGGCCTCCCTGGAGCGACGAGCACTTCCGCCGCATCGAGCACTCCCTCCAGCGCATGGCCGAGCTGGGAAACGACTGGCTCATGGTGCCCGTCCTCCTCAACAGCGAGTTCGGGAACCGCGAGGACTCATTCGTCATCTGGGTGAAGGGCAGGGACGGCAGGCTGAGCTGCGACTTCTCGCGCCTCGACCGCTATCTGGACATCGCCCTGCGCCACGGACCCAGGCCGAGCGTCGTATGCCTCTGCGTGGCCCACCCGCCCGAGAACAACCTGTGGGTAGTGCCGAAGGTCCTCCTGCGCGACGAAGCGACCGGCAAGACCGAGCCGTTCACCGTGCCGATGGGCGAGGCCAACCCGTTTCGCACCAAAGAGATTGCGTTCACTGCCGAGCAGCGCGCCGCGGCCAGGGACTTCTGGCGCCCATTCGTCGAGGGCGTCCTTGCGCGGTTGAATGCCCGCGGCCTTGAAAAGGCTCTCTTCTGGGGCTACGTGTGGGACTACACCCTCACGGTGGCGCGCTACAAGGACATCTTCGAGGAGCTGGCGCCGGGCGTCAAGTGGGCGCGCGGCAGCCACGGCCACGGCGGCGTCACCGGCAAGCAAGGGCTCGCCGAGCCTTTCGGCTGCGTCGGCACCATCATCACCCTGCCGCAGCCCGTCAAGGAAATCCGCGACAACTCCCGCGTCAATCGCCGCCCCACCCAATACCTCATCCAGTCGCACAAGGGCTGGAAGACCGAGGCCTTGAGCTTCTCGCTGCCCCGCGTCCAGAACGCCGTCCTCTGCGTGGAGGGCTCCTCAGTGCCATTCCTCTGGCGGCTGTATCCCGAGCTGGCGATAGTGGCGGGCGCGCGCGGCATCTGCCGCGTCGGGGCGGACTACTGGGAGGGCACGTGCCACGACGGCTGGCTCGGCGGCTGCCAGGTCGGCCTCGGCATCGTCGCCTCCCTCTGGCCGGGGCAGGCCGAGGCCCACACGAGCGCCCGCTTCGAAATGCTCCGCGAGGGCCTTCAGGAGGCCGAGGCGCGCATCATCATCGAGAAGGCCCTCGAAGGCCCGCTGGCTGGCGGCCCCGCCGCCGAGCGGCTTCAGAAGCTCCTCGACGCCCGCATCCTCGCCACCCTCGGCGTCCCTCGCAGCTTCTATGTCCTGCGCATGGCCGAGCAATTCGCTGGCTGGCAGGAGCGCTCCTGGGACCTCTACTCTGCCGCGTCCGAGGCCACCGGCTCCAAGCCCCCCTCCGAGGCCGACCGCGCCCGCTTCTTCGCAAGGTAGCTTGTTCGGAGTGCGGGCCTCACTGTGAACCGGCCGACGCCTCACCAAAGAGGTAAACGGGATAGTTCAGAAATAAAGAGAGACCTCAAGCCCTCCGCTGCGACCCGCCTGACACGTACCGTGCTGCCTGGAGCATAGTGCGGACTCCTGCGGCGACGGGTCACCGCACCCTATGCGAACAATCCTTACTTCCCTCGCCACCGAGCTTAACCAGTGCAACGGTGCCGTCGGCCGCGAACAGAACTACGACGTCCAGGTAACCACAGGGAATCTCTCCACGGTCAGTGAACCCGAGGAACTCGTTCCGTCTCGCCTCCCATTCCGCTGCGCTCGCCCACTCCCGAGCCCGGTACCACCATACTTCGCGCCCATCTTTGAGGGTGAGCTTCAAGTCAGGCGGCCCTCCCGTCGCACCGAGTACCTCGGCAGCCGTGGCACCGAGCTCGATCCTTCCAAAGAGCCTTCGCGGCCCAAGGCCGGAAGCCACCCAAGGGCCGATTGTGGCAAAGACGAAGATGGCTATGGAAACCAGACAAAAAGCAGTCTGCAGGAGTAGCCTGCGCACGTTTGGGCGTCCCGTCCTCACCTTTGGGTGTCGCGTACTTTTGGACTATCCTGTTCGCCTATCTTTCGAAGCGGTGACCGGTGTCTGGCCATGCCCACGGACCGCCAAAGCCCGATCGTGGCCCCTGCGTAGCGTGTTGCCCACTTCTGCGAGCACCCAGGCGGTCGTCACCATCGGCCCATCAAGCTCAGGCGTGATCTCTGTGGCCAACGCGTGGAACTCGTCGTCGGCGTTGACCAGCGCGAGGCAATAGGACGTGTCGGCGAAGGCGAGGCTCATTGCTTCGGGGTTCCGTAGAGGTAGTGGTCGTGGTTGCGTGCGAGGTCGCGGGGCAGGCCCTTGGCCTTGCCTGCGAACTTCATGAGCTCCTCGCCGAGCGTCGGCCTACGGCGCCGCTTGCGAACCACCGCCACCTCCACCACCGCGCCCTCAGGCAGCCCGGCCGGGTCGTCGAGCACCACCGCCCCGTTCTTCACATGGCCCTTGAAGCCCAATTGTCGCTCCTTCTGTTTGGGTGCCGCGTCTTTACTCTTGTCCACCTGTCTTTCGAGGCGGTGACCGGTACCTGGCCAATGCCCACATGCTATCTCGCCACGACCGCGCTGTCAAAGGGCGCGAGAGGAAGGGGACAGGCGAGCCGCCTGCCGCAACGCCCAACGCGCGGAGATGATGGACCATTGAGGGTCGCAGGATGTAGCGGCAAGCGTCCCGCTTGCCGACACGGGGGGGCCGGCTGTGCGTTCCCACGCGGGTGCGTGTTTGGCGTGGCGTCGGAAGGTTGCCCACCTCTCCCTTGGGGAGAGGTCGCCCGCCAGAGGCGGGCGGGTGAGGGTGCTTCCTGCCCCGTCCGCGGCAAGCCAAGCACCCTCACCCCAGCCCTCTCCCCGAGGGAGAGGGGGGATGGTTCCACCCTCGCCAAACAGGTACCCGCGCGGAGAGCTTGCGAGGAAATCACACGGACGCCCACGGACAAGCACGGACGCGCAGATTCCTCGGCGATGGGCGTGTGTCCGTGCCCGTCCGTGTAGGTCCGTGTCATTTCTTCACAGGCTCGGAGCGTGGGAACGGGAAGAAGGGGGGACACGCGAGCCGCGTGTCGCTACGAGCGTGCATAGTTGGCCAAGTATGGGCAAAACGGCCAGGAATGCGTCCGGATCGCCAGAACGCCCATAGTGGGTCAAACACCTGTGTCGCACAGTTGATACAGTATGGCGGGACCGCCCCGGATGCGTCCGGATCGCCAAACCGCCCATAGTGGGTCAAACACCTGTGTCGCACAGTTGATACAGGATGGCGGGGCGGCCC